>JAENWW010000004.1 GCA_016649875.1 Coriobacteriia bacterium | reverse complement strand
CCCTTAGATTTCCCGCCCTCGATAAAGAGCTGTACTGCTTTTTGTCTTTGCTCTTGTGAGTGCATAGACATCCTCCTGTTTCAAATCAGGTCCAGGATTTTGTCCGCACCCCCAGTTTTGCGTTAAGTCTGACAATTAACGTTTGAGTTTCGATGCAATTTCGAACGTTGTGTAATCGCGCATCGAAAGCAACCTGAATGACCTTTGTTTTGCACACTTGAAGGCGGCTTTATCAATCTCGATTTCGAAATCTTCCAGGGACGAAAACGTATCGGCAACGCCGATTTCAAGTGCGGAAAGAACAAGCGATGAGGCGACAGAGTAATCCGACATTTCAACGAAATAAACACGTCGCGCCCTCTGTCGAGGGTTGGGCGTGTCTATGGAACTGATAGTAATCATCAAAACTTTCCATCGTAGAGTAAATGTGGAGAATTGCTGTAATTCAAACAATCCTATTTCTTGGAAGACCCGGCCTTCGGCACGGGTTGCGTCATGCTGCTTTCAGTATTCTTCCCAGGCGAAGGAATGCCGAGCGCCTCGCGGACCTTCGCCTCGATTTCGTCTCGAATCGTCGGGTTGGACCGTAGTATATCCTTTGATGCCTCCCTGCCCTGACCAAGTCGTTCACTTTCATAGGAATACCAAGAGCCAGACCTCGTAACGATACCTTCCTGAACACCGAGGTCGAGTATCGATCCCTCCTTGCTGATTCCCTCACCGTACATCAAATCGAATTCAGCGGTTCGAAACGGTGGAGCGACCTTGTTCTTGACAACCTTGACGCGAACTCGATTTCCGATGGAGTCGGGACCCTGTTTGATATAGTCGATACGGCGAATATCTAAGCGCACCGTTGAAAAGAATTTCAGCGCCCGGCCGCCGGTGGTGACCTCGGGGCTACCGTACATGACGCCGATCTTTTCGCGAAGCTGGTTGATGAAAATGCACGTGGTGTTCGACTTATTGAGTGAACCGGCCAGTTTTCGCAATGCTTGGCTCATAAGGCGAGCCTGAAGACCGACCGTCATATCGCCCATCTCCCCCTCGATTTCCGCCCGGGGAACAAGAGCGGCGACAGAGTCCACCACTATTACGTCGACGGCGCCCGAGCGAACGAGCATATCGGCGATTTCAAGACCTTGTTCACCGGTATCCGGTTGTGAAATGAGTATATTGTCTATGTCCACGCCGAGTTTTGCGGCATAGCTCGGATCGAGGGCATGCTCGGCGTCGATGAATGCGGCTATGCCGCCGAGAGCCTGAGCTTCTGCGGCTATCTGTAGAGCGAGAGTTGTTTTACCGCTCGACTCCGGTCCGAAGATTTCAACGATTCGACCACGAGGAATACCGCCTATCCCGAGTGCTGCGTCAAGTGCGAGAGATCCGGTGGGTATGACATCTATTTTGAGAATGCTGTCCGTATCCCCATACCGCATAATGGAACCTTTACCGAATTTCTTTTCAATTTCAGACTTGGTGAGGTCGAGCATCTTCTCTTTTTGTGCATCCATGAATGGTCTCCTTTATTACCGGATTGCATTTACTAATGATAGGCGAACATATGTTCGCAGTCAATACCATTCCAAGAGATTGATGAAGTAATGCTACCGCAGAGGTTCGACACGATTATGAAAGAAAGTCGGAAATAAGCCTTAAGGCACTCTTAATGGTGAGAGCCCGTATTTCATCCCTCGAAAAATGGGCGAACGATTCTTCATGCGTCATCGTTTTGTTCCGGTCGCTGAGTCCGAAATACACCGTTCCGACCTCGACGCCGAATTCGTCTGATTCCGGTCCGGCGACACCCGTTACGCTTATGGCGACATCCGAGCCCGTCTGTAAACGAGCACCGATTGCCATTTCCTCCGCACACTGCGCCGAAGCCGGCCCGAACGTGCCGAGCGTTTCACAGGAGACGCCTATAAGCCTCTGTTTTTGGAGCGTTTGGTAGGTGACAAACCCACCCGCGTAATAGCGTGAAGCACCCGGAACCGACGTGATACAAGCTCCGAGGAGCCCGCCTGTCAGTGATTCGGCCGTGGAAAGAGTTCGATTCGACTCGATGAATCGTTGGGAAAGTTGCACGCACAGGTCATGAAGTTCATCTGAAAAACAAGAGGAGGTTTCTCCTACCTGTTCCATGGCCCCTCCAAAACATCGGATGCTTTCGAAAAATAATCGACCATCGACCAGATGGTGACGACCACGGCGGCGGCGAGCGTCGCATACGACAGCAACATCAAGCCGTGTGAGATGGCGGAACTCCACAACGCTTTATCTGCCCCGTTGACGACGATGAGCATGCAGATGGAAACAATCTGTAAAACCGTTTTGAATTTTCCGAGAGGAGAGGCTGCAATGACAACCCCTTCGGCAACCGCGATCATCCGAAGTCCGCTCACGAGAAACTCACGTGCGATGATCACGAAGGCTATCCAGGCCGGTATCGCTTGGAGCTCGACGAGTGCCATAAGCGCTGCGGTGACCAAAAGCTTATCAGCCAAAGGGTCGACGAATTTCCCGAATGTGGTGACTTCGTTACGTGAACGAGCCAAATAGCCGTCGACGGCGTCCGTCGCAGCGATGATGGCGAAAACGAACGCGGCGAGTATCGGTTGGACCATCGAGTACAGCTGATGACTTGAGGCGAATAAGGGAAGCGACGGCCAGTCGACAAGCAAAATTACCAAGAATATCGGAATCAAAAAAATTCGCGTCAACGTAACCGTGTTCGCCACTCCGAGTTTCCTGTTCTTTCCTGATTCCATTATTTCGCCATTCCGTCTAAATCATACAATATCGAGTCGAATATTTCAGCTTCCACGTACGTGCCGATGGTACAGGAATCCTCGTGCAAAAACTTGACATGAGTCACTCCGTCTATGTCGGGGGCCTGACCGGCACTACGCCCGTAGATTGCCCCTTCTTCATCATAGCCTTCAAGGAGTATGTCTTCTCTTCGTCCCACGCGAGCACCGGCTCTACTCCAACCGATGCGATCTGCGATGTCCCTGAGTTCTTGAAGACGGGCGCCTTTCACGTCATCGTCGATTTGCCCACCCAACGTGGCCGCGATGGTGCCGTCTTCGGCGGAAAATGCAAATATTCCGACGTAGTCGAATTCGACTGTTTCCACGAAGTCGACGATTGATTCGAAGTCTTCGTCGGTTTCGCCCGGATAGCCGACCATGAGCGTGGTGCGCAAAACGACATCGGGCATGTACCGACGAATCTTCTCGATGAGTCCGAGAAAGGAGTTCTTGTCTCCGGCCCTGTTCATGGAGCGCAGTATATTCTTCTCACAATGTTGAAGAGGCATTTCGACATAGCGGCACATCTTCGGCAATCGAGACATCGTCTCAAGAAGAGCATCCGTCACGCCTTCCGGCTGCAAATACATGAGGCGAACGCGCGCAACGTGTTGCAATGCGCAGACTCCTTCGATGACATCGATCAGCGTGTCTCCGTTTGATAAGTCGCGTCCGTATTCACTGGTATCTTGGCCTATCAGGATAAATTCCGATACCCCCTTTCTCGAGAGGGCATCCACTTCGGAAAGAATCTCGTCGAGAGGTTTACTGATGAACGGACCGCGTATCGAAGGGATGGTGCAGTAAGCGCAGTTTCTGTGACATCCATCGGAAATCATGATGTAGGCATACGACGATTGAACCGTCCTTGCGTCCGAATGCGGTTGAAGACGAGCGGGGACAGAGGTGATGCGTTCGATTTCATCGCACAGGGTATGCTCGTCTACGACCGGCAAAAACACGGATACTTCCGACAGAGTGTCTTCAAGCTCTTTACCGTAACGGCTCACCATGCATCCCGATACGAACAGATGCCGGTCTTCTTTTTCCGGCAACCAGACATCCGCAATTTCCAAAATCGTTTCAATTGACTCTTCGGTTGCATCTTGAATGAATGAGCAGGTATTGACGACGATTATGTCGGCCACGTCGATATTATCCGTCACTTGATAAACACTATGCTCAATCTGAGCACGCATTTTGTCGGTGTCCACTTCGTTTTTCGGACAACCGAGCGTTATAAAGGCAACTGTTATCATTCAAGGATTCTATCTATAATTTATGAACTGGAGAGGAATACCGAAATCTTTTTCTTTCAAATACGCAATGGCTTCTTGCAGTGCATCTCTACTTGCACTCGATACTCGAATTTTTTCGCCCTCGATTTGAGTTTTCACTTTGAATTTTTCAGCCTTGATTTCCTTATTTATTTTTTTAATGAGATCTTCGTCTATGCCCGAGACGACTGTCCCTTTGTAGCGAACCATGCTACCCGAGGCGTTTTCAGGTCCCGACCATGAGACGGATTCGGGGTCGACTTGTCGACGAACCAACTTTGAGATCAAAACATCTTTCACCTGGCCGGCGATGAAATCACTCGGCGCAAGGAGCGTGAAGATATGTTCACCTTTTTCAAAATCGAGAGTCGAGCCCGAATCCTTCAGGTCGTAACGTTGGATGAGTTCTTTTGCCGCCTGTTGAAAGGCATTGTCGACTTCTTGAAAATCGACTTCCGAGACGACATCGAAACTACTGTCTTTTGCCATAAGTGGACTCCCCTTTCATGAGATTACTATTTGCTATTGGAAGTAAGCGTCACTTCGGCGTTGGCCGTAGTCGGCATCTTGTACGTTTTGCCATCGAGATAGACCAGCAGTTTTCCGGGCTCCGCCGCGGTTATCACCGCATTCCCCACGACATCGTATACTTTCTTGTTTCCGTTTGTCAAAGTTCCATTATAGGCTTGCGCGCCGTCCACCACAATTTTTACTTGGGTGGCAACGCCGCTTTTCACTCCGACTCTCAAGGCGAACGGTTTATTCGTCGAAGAAGCGGTATCGGTTGTATTCACCGAAGTTGTTTGTGCCGATTCGGTGCTCTTCGGTACGACAGGCGTCGGTATCACATCCGGTTTTTTGAAAATAAGTGTTGCGGCGAGCCAGACGATGAAACCGATGAGCGCAATTCCTCCGCAAATAACCAATGCGACGCGCCAATTGATGGCATGCTGTTGATGCGATGACGGGACGACCTCATTCGTATGAATGGGGCGATCATGATTACCTTCCGACGTGCTTATGCCCGACTCTTTATCGAACTGCGTGAGAAAAGGCTGTGGATCCAAGCCGAGAAAATGAGTATAGCTGTTGATAAATCCCCGAACATACCCCGGTGCGGGCAAACCGTCGATGTCTCCTGCTTCCATGTTTTCCAGAATCTTGAGACGAATTATCGTCTCTCTCGCCACATCGGAGAGCGTGTATCCGGCATCTTTCCGTGCTTGATAAAGCATTTCTCCGAATGTAGCCATAATTTTACTCTTCTTCCTCGAATTCCAATTCATCACCGAGTATAGTTCGTTTAATCTCGTCGAGCCCGTCGAAATCCACGAGTATTTTGCGTGGTTTCGATCCATCGGGCAAACCGACGATTCCGAGCTCAGTTAAAGTATCCATGATTCGTCCGGCTCGTGCATAACCTACACTGAAATTCCGCTGAATCGAACTGGTCGATCCGAGCCCCGCCGATATCACGAACTCCGCTGCTGGCCAAAGATAATCGTCGTTGAGGGCGCCCGACCCTTTGGATTGGCCATTTTCACTCGAATGCGCAATAAGGATTTCTCGATGATATTCGGGTTTTACCTGCCCTTTGAGCATCGAGACCACCGCGGCGATTTCTTGAGTCGAAATAAAGCAACCCTGTATCCGTTTCGGTTTCGGCCAGGCGGGAGTCGTGTAAAGCATGTCGCCATTGCCCGTCAGCTGTTCGGCACCGTTTTGGTCCAAGATGACTCGAGAGTCCATGGATGACCCCACATTGAATGCAATCCTGTTTGTGATATTCGATTTTATAAGGCCCGTGACAATGGTGGCTTCCGGCCGTTGGGTGGCGACTATGAGATGTATTCCGGCAGCTCTCGCCTTTTGCGCTATACGGACAATGGAAGTTTCAACCTCTTTTGCGGCAACCATCATGAGATCGGCGAGTTCGTCAATGACCACCACGAGATAGGGAAGATTTTCGGGATCCTCTCCCGCCTCACCGGCAAGTAATTTCTCATTATACGCGCCGATGTCACGCACCCCGAGTTTTTGGAATACTTTAAGGCGTCGTTCCATTTCGGTGACCGCCCACGCAAGAGCGGCAGCCGCTTCCTGCGGTTCGGTTACAACCGGCACATAAAGATGCGGAATGTCATTATAAAACGTCATTTCGACACGTTTGGGGTCGATGAGGATGAACCGGACCTCGGAGGGTGTGGCACGCATGATCATGCTCATGAGCATGGAGTTGATTGCAACCGACTTACCGGATCCTGTGGTCCCTCCGATGAGAAGGTGCGGCATTTTGTCGAGATCTCTCACAATGCTCTTGCCGGCGACATCTTTTCCGATTGCCAAGGCCAAGGGCCCTGCGGTTCCGGCCGGTGGCAAAACATCGCCGAGTGTGACAGAAGTTCGCGTCGAATTGGGCACTTCGATTCCCACGAGGCTTTCGCCGGGAATCGGAGCTAGGATTCGAAGAGTCGGGGCTGCGAGAGCGAGAGCGAGTTCATTGTCGAGAGCGGTGATTTTATGCAAACGCACACCTTTTGCTATCTCGATTTTAAAGAGAGTGACCGTCGGACCGGCAATCCAGTCGACCACTCGCGACGGAACATCGAAAGTGTTGAGTGTGTCGACGATATTGTCAGCGGTGATTCTCGCCTCTCGATGCCCCTCTTTCTCCGCAGCAGGGTCGGCCTTTGCGCTTTTCAAGAGCAAATCGAAAGAAGGAAGCTCGAACCCTTCAAGAGCTTTCGGGCCGATGGTGCTTTTATTCACAGCGACGGTTTCCGCATCCGACCTTGTCACGGTTTTTTGATCACGCAATGCACGCGGTCGGACCGCAATCGTCTCTTGATCACGGGAGTCTTCGTCAAACTCGTTCAAATTTCCGAGCGCATCGGAAGGGTCGGTGGCTTTTTTGTGGCGGTCTCCGCTGATGGCACGCGTTTTAGGCACTTGGGATGCCGAACGGGTGGACACGGCTTTTTTCGCTTTTTCTTCGCGAACATCCGCAATCCAGTCGGATATGCTTTCGACGAGTCTCGAAAATGACAGACCCGTTATCGCAAGGCCCACTAAGCCGAGCGCACATAGAATGATTCCGGTGATTATCGTACCGGTGAGTCTCACGAATGCCCACGTTATGCCAGAACCCACGAATCCGCCGTAGCTCGAAACCGTATGCATGTCGAAAAGCAAAACGAAGGGCATCTTCAAAGCAGCGAAAGAAATTATCGAAAGAAGAATACAGGAAAGCCCGACGGCGATGCGAGCCTCACGAATTTCCGCACGTGGAATGAAAAACGACAATCCCCACAATATGAGGGCTGCCGGCAAAATGTATGAGCCTATGCCGAACAGCTCTTTCAGCCCCCAAGCAATCGCGTCGGTGGCAACTCCCGTATTTTTACTTACCACGGCAACGAGAAGCGCAATACCTAAGGCGGTTATGACAACCCCGGCGATATCCATATGCGCATCGGTGCCGATGTCGGAGGTACGCCCGTCACGAGCCCTTCCCGTATTACGAGTCGTCGATTTTCGAGATGCCTTGTTGCGCGTATTTTTCATCGTTTTTGCCACGTATGCTACACCTAAACTTCAAGTATGACAGGTACTATCATGGGGCGATGCTTGGTGCGCTCCCAGATAAGTTGCGCAACCGAATCGCGCACGCTCTTTCGAGAGTTGGAGAGATCGGAATGTTCACGCGTTACGCGCTCAAGCGTCTTTATCGCCCGTTCGCTCACATCGGCTTCGAAATCCTCGCCTTCAGGAAAGACAATTCCCCTCGAAACGATCTCGGGTTGACCGATGACTTGAGACGTACGCTTATTGATCGCCAAAACTATCGTCATCATTCCGTCTTGGTTCATATGTTGACGGTCACGCAAAACGATGTTATCCATGTCCCCGACGTTGAGTCCGTCGACATAGATGACTCCGTTGGGAACGCTTTCGGCCCGAACGGCGCCATGCTCGTCGAACTCGAGAACATCACCGTTCTCGAGAACGAAAATATAGTTTTCCGGAATACCGACCGTCATGGCGAGTTTCTTATGCGCCACGAGATGGCGAGCCTCGCCGTGCACAGGCATCAGATATTCAGGCTTGGTCATGTTGAGCATCAATTTCAGTTCTTCTTGCGAAGCGTGTCCAGAAACGTGAACATCCGCTCGATGTTTGTCGAAAACATCCGCACCCGCCTTGATCAGCATGTTTTCAACGTTGGAGACGGCCTTCTCGTTGCCTGGTACGGGCGTTGCCGACAAGATGACGGTATCTCCCGAGTTGATGGTGAAAGAGCGATGCTCACCGGCGGCCATACGCGAGAGAGCGGAAAGCGGCTCCCCCTGGCTCCCGGTGCAAAGGACGAGAATGTGATCCGAAGAATGACCCTTGAGATTGAACGCGTCGACGATATTCTTTTCATCTATATGAAGATAACCGAGCTCTCGGGCAATTTTTGTATTCTGCACCATCGAGCGTCCTGTGACGACGACTTTTCTGTCCGCCGCCACCGCAGCGTCACATACTTGTTGAAGACGATGGATGTGCGAGGAGAACGATGCAACGAACACTTTCTTCTTTGCGGCGGCGATAATCGGCACGAGACCACGACCGACCTCGGCCTCTGAATGCGTGTAACCGGGTACTTCCGCGTTCGTCGAATCGCTCAACAACAGCATAACGCCCTCTTTGCCGCATTCGGCGAGAGCACTGAAGTCGGTAACCACTTTGTCAATCGGTGTTTGGTCGAATTTAAAGTCACCGGTATGCAAAACATTTCCGACAGGTGTCTTGATGTATATTGCCACTCCACCCGGAATAGAATGGTTGACCGCGATGAAACGAAGGTCGAATATCCCGCGTTTAATCTGGTCGTTAGGCTTGATTTCAATGAATTTCGCGTTCTTTATTCCGTGCTCTTTGAACTTACCCTTGATCAAGCCGATGGTAAGCTTCGTGGCTACTATCGGCACGGGATCACCGATATCCTTCAACAGATAAGGAAGCGCTCCCGTATGGTCTTCGTGACCATGCGTGATAAAAATTCCGCGCAACTTATGCTTATTCTCGACGACATACGAATAGTCGGGCAAGATGAGGTCCACACCGGGATGATCATCATCGGGAAACATCAGGCCGGCGTCGACGACTATCATATCGTCACCATATTCAAAGACCGTCATGTTTTTCCCGATACCGTCGAGGCCGCCGAGCGGAATGACGCGGAGTTTCTTCGAATTGTTTGCCTTAGCGGGTTGAGGATTCGGATTCTTCCTTCGAGCATTTTGTCTCGGCTTGTTACTGTGAGATCTACTACTGCGAGGCTTACTCTGTTCCGCATCCTTTTTGATGCTTGGCTTTTCAGCCGGTACCTCGGACTTACTTTCTACGTTCTTATTTCCATTCATATTTTTCCAAACTATATCAGTCGAGTTCGTTCAGTTGAGAAAATGTATCATTCATAACCGAGACGAGCTCTGCGTGTTGCTCCGCCGTCGGCTCGACGAGAGGAAGTCGTACTCCTCCGACATCGAAGCCTTCCGTGGCGAGAGCATCTTTTACCATGATTGGGTTTGACGTCAAGAAGATTGCATCGATGAGCGGCATGAGAATCTCATACAACTTCAAGGCGCGTTTTTCATCTTTTGCGACGATAGCCTCAATCATTTCTTTCACATAAGGTCCGGCCACATGGCTCAAGACCGAAATCACACCTGTCGCGCCGAGCTTCATCATGGGCAAAGTCAGCCCATCATCACCCGAAAGTACTTCGAATCCGTCAGGCGCGCCTTCGATGATGGTGCGAGCCTGTGAAAGGTCTGGATTCGCTTGCTTGAGTGCAACGATGTTTTCCACGTCGTTCGCCAAACGAAGTACGGTTTCCGGCTCGATGTTGATGACACATCGACCGGGGATATTGTAGAGAACGACCGGAACATCGACGGATTCGGCGATTTTACGAAAGTGACGATACAAACCTTCTTGCGGCGGCTTGTTGTAATAAGGGGTTACAAGCATAACTCCATCCACACCGAGTTTCGTCACTTCACGCGCGAAAGACACCGAATCGTCGGTGCAGTTATCTCCGACATTCGCGATTATCGGTCCCCTGCTTCCGGCACCGTCGAGTACTGCTCGAAACAACTCTATTTTCTGGTCGTAAAAGACCGTCGGGCTCTCTCCCGTCGTACCGCACACGACGAGACCTTCGGAACCGGTGTCGAAAAGCCTATTGGCAAGTTCGGCGCTTCTTACTATATCGAGAGCCCCATCCTTATCGAAAGGTGTGACCATAGCCGTCAGAAGTCTACCGAACCTTGGTTGTGCGGACATGTGCATTCTCCAAACTGATCTTGCGTTATACCATACCTATCAATTGTGCCACAAAAGCCCTACATATCCACGCGCCATGACTTAACGGTATGGTATCGAAGTTCCGCTACACCGCCCGACCACATTTTCGAATCCTCCATCTTGAGAGGAAGAGGACGCTTTATGGCATTGAACAGTGAGAGCCCTTCGCCCAAAACGACCGGCTGGATGAACACGTGCAGTTCATCGAGCAATCCTGCTTTCATGAGCGATGTAGCGAGTTCGGCTCCGCCGGCGACCCAGATATCCCCCGCCTTATCATCGATTTTCATGCGTGCGACGACCTGCTCGGCACGTTCTCGGTCGATGATGGTCGAATCATCGGTGAATAACCGCATATCGGGATTCGATGAAAACACCACAATCTCTTTGTCTTCATAAGGAAAATAGCCTTTATCGCCCGAAATGCGGAGGATATGCTCATATGTTTTTCGACCGAAGACCATCGTGGAAATACTGCTGTAAAAATCGTTGAAGCCGTAATCGACATTCGGACTTCCCGTCATCCACCCCGTCGCATGCTCGCTATCCGCTATAAAGCCGTCGACGCTCATCGTCACGTAGTAAATACATTTACGCATGGGTTGCTCCGAGGTTAAACGTCGAATGAAGCGCGGCGACCGCGCGGTCGCAGTCAACGCTTGCGACGAGTACGGAAATAGTCGTATTCGAGTCTGTCACCTGATAAATATCTATGTTTTCAGACAAAAGCGATGTGGATATCTTTGCGATGACACCGACGACACCGTGCATTCCCGCACCGATCAGGGTAACTTTCGATAGCTGAGTTGAAAGCCTATAGCTGAATCCTAAATCGGCCAAACACTTTTCCGCGCGCTTAGTCGAAGAGGATGCGACGGTGAAAAGTAATTTGGAATCGGCCGGCGTGAACATGTCGAGCGAGATGCAGTTCTCAGCCAAAGCATTATAAATCGCCGTCTGGTTTTTCAGATGGTTCGAACATCCCTCCGCGGTAGCGAGATTCACGATGAAACGAGAAACATCGTGCGTGTGCACAACGGCAGTTGCAACCGCACCGGGTCGATACGATGCCATATCGACGACGCAGGTGCCTTCATGCTCAGTATAGGTGTTTTTCACATAGAGCGCGACTCCGCTCTTCAGCGCCAGTTCGGCAGCCGGAGTATGCACGATTTTGCTCCCCATTTGTGCCATCTGGTAGAGTTCGTCCGCCCTGATGGTGCCGACCACGCGAGCATCCTTTACGATGCGAGGATCCGCGGTCATCACTCCGTCGACATCGCTGTAAATCTCGACAGCCTCGGCATTCAATGAAACCCCGAGCGCACAAGCAGTCGTATCCGAGCCGCCGCGACCGAGAGTCACAATCGCTCCCGAGTCTTGCGAGATGGCCTGAAACCCGCACACGATGGGAACTCCCCCGTCACGCAGGATCCCGAGAATTTTATGTGTGTGAATCTCTGTGATAACTGCGTTTTGCGCCGTGTCGGTTGCATAGATTCCACAATCCGGACCGGTCAGCGCGAGAGCATCTATACCTCGAGCCCTCAGTCCTCCGGCGACGACGATGCTCGAAATGATTTCTCCGACGCTTGCAAGAGCGTCATTTTCACGTTCGGATTGTGGGAAATCCTGCACGAGACCCAAAAGCGTGTCGGTTGCATACGGCATGCCTTTACGCCCCATGGCAGACACCACGACGACCGGCAGCTTGTCTTCCGATTGCACCTTTTTTATGCGTTGCGCTAGGGCAAAACGGCCTTCTTCGGTTGCGACGGATGTCCCACCAAACTTCATGACTACGACAGGTTTCGTCATGTATCAATCCTCTAAAAGATTTTCGAGACCGACCACGAGACCCGTCAAAGCGGGGACTTTCTTACACGCCAGAACAACGCCCGGCATAAACGAGGTGCGATCGATTGAATCATGACGAAGTGTGAGCGTTTGGCCGAGACTTCCGAAAATCACTTCTTGGTGAGCGACGAATCCGGGCAGACGAACGGAGTGGATATGGATTCCCTTATACTCTGCACCGCGAGCCCCGTCCATTCCGGGAATCTCGGTTTCCGCACCGGGAGTCTTCGGTTCTGACGTGCGGGCGGATGCGATGAGCTCTGCGGTGCGAAGCGCCGTCCCGGAAGGTGCATCGAGCTTTTTATCGTGATGCAACTCGATGATCTCGACTGCACCCATATATTTCGCTATGAGCCTGGAAGCCTGCATCATCATGACGGCGCCGATGGCAAAATTCGGCGCGACGAATAAACAGGCATCCTCAGTTGAATTTTGAGCCAACTTTTCCAGAGTCTCCGCATTCATTCCGGTCGTACCGACTACACAGTTCACACCGGCGATCAAAGCCGATTCGACATTTTTCTCAACCGTATCGGGTCGAGTGAAATCGACCATCACATCGGCCTTCGATGATGAAAGCGCTTCATTCAAAGTTGCAAAATGCATTGAATCGCTGCAATCCGCATAGGAAGGGTCGACAAGCGCCACGATCTCGAGTTCATCGTCTTGCGTAACCGCTTTGACAACCTCTGTACCCATACGCCCTTTTGCACCGGATATAATTACACGCACCATAACCGTATTCTCCTTAATCACTTAACGTCATCGAACGGCCCGACAAGGGCCAAGACGGCCCTATCGGCAGCGAGTTCGCTTGCGGCGGCGTGAATATCATCAAGCGTCACCGCAGCATACTTTGCGACCGTTTCATCGAATGAATTCGCCGACCCTCGCGCCAAATAGCTCGATCCGAGCATCCTCATGCGCTGAGACGTGGATTCGAGGCCCAAAGCGAGACTACCTTTTATGGCGTTCAGCGCAAGCTCATGCTCACTTTTCCTTATTTCTCCCTGTGCGATTTTGTCTAATTCTCTTTTCGCCACTTCGACGACCTTCTCGTAATTTTCAGGACGAGTTCCCGCATAAATTGTGAAGAATCCCGAATCGACGTACGGATTGAGCATCGAATAAACCGTGTAGACGAGCCCGAGTTTTTCTCTGACTTCTTGGAAGAGTCGTGAGCTCATGGAGCCGCCGAAAATGAAGTTCGCGAGTTGATACGCATATCTCTTGTCGTCGACCATCGATATGGACCGGCTCCCGAGCATAATGTGGGCCTGTTCGGTATCTTTATGCGTTACGAATTTGCCCGACTCATACAGGGTCGGAACAACGCGCAGTTCGCTATTTTTGTCCCCGCCACTTTTCATGTTGCCGAGATACTGCTGAGCGAGCGCGACGAGTTGTTCGTGATCGAGATTTCCGGAGGCCACGACGAAGCAATTGCCGGCATGGTAATGCTTTGCATGATAAGCGAGTGCTTCCTTCGACCCGAATGAGCCGACGGACTCGTACGTTCCGGCAATGGGCAGACCCAACGTGTGGGAAGGCCACAACGATTGTGTGAAAAGTTCGTAGACCATATCCTCGGGGTCGTCTTCACTTCGCGCAATCTCCTCTATGACGACCTGTCGCTCGAGTTCACACTGTTCTTGGTCCATGGTTGCATTGAGAACCATATCCGAAAGAATTTCGAAAATACCCGGAAGGGATTCGTCGATGAAATCGGCGTAATAGCAGGTGACCTCTTTCGAGGTGAACGCATTTTGACGAGCTCCGAGCCGATCGAACGCCTCGGAAAGTTCAAGCGCATTGCGCGTAGGTGTCCCTTTGAACATCATGTGCTCGTTGAAGTGAGACATCCCCGCCTCCGTCGGCAACTCGTCTCTTGAGCCGACTTGAAACCAAATGCCGAGCGATATCGAACGCACCGAGCTAAACGACTCGCTCAATACGGTGACACCGTTATCTAAAATTGTTTTCTTATAGTGCACCGCGGACCTCCGAAACTTATGAATTGATTCAATTCTATTTTACCGATTTTATTGGCGATATGTCGTCAAGAAGTTTGCAAGTCTTTCTCCGACCACTTTCAATTCATCGAGCAGGGGAAGATAGACGATCCGAAAATGATCGGGTTTGTTCCAGTTGAATCCGCGTCCGTGGACAAGCAGGATTTTCTCCTGCAAAAGAAGATCGAGGACGAACTGCTCATCGTCTGCAATATTGAATTTTTTGACATCTATTTTCGGGAAAATATAGAATGCGGCTTTCGGTTTGACCGCAGTGATGCCGTCGATTCCATTGAGAACGTCGAATATATACTCTCTTTGTTCATATATTCTTCCACCCGGCATAAGATACTCGTCACAACTCTGATGACCACCGA
This sequence comes from Coriobacteriia bacterium, assembly GCA_016649875.1. Taxonomy (NCBI): domain Bacteria; kingdom Bacillati; phylum Actinomycetota; class Coriobacteriia; species Coriobacteriia bacterium. Next base: position 94,179 of record JAENWW010000004.1, on the reverse strand, counting down.
GCGCCGTTTGAATAATCGCTTGACCGGGAACATTGGAACAAAGTCGCATGGATGAGAGCATGTTGATACCCTCGATATAACCTTTCGCTCTCGTTTTATCTCCCGATAGGCACATCCACCCGCAGCGAAAACCGGCCACGCGATGTGATTTTGAAAGCCCGTTGAAGTTGACACAAAATAAATCAGGAGCCAAAGACGCGATGGCGACATGTTCGAGACCGTCCATAACCAAACGATCATAAATTTCATCGGCGAAAATAATGAGGTCGTGTTTACGAGCGATATCGACGATTCCTTGAAGCACCTCACGAGGGTAAAGTGCACCCGTCGGATTGTTGGGGTTTATCACCACGATTCCAAGCGTACGTGAGGTGATCTTGTCCTCGATATCGTCGAGATCGGGGTACCATTCATTTTCCTCATCGCAAAGATAATGAACTGGGACTCCTCCGGCCAGGCTCGTGCACGCGGTCCACAACGGATAGTCGGGCGCGGGAATCAGCAACTCGTCGCCGGCATCGAGAAGCCCTTGCATGGCGAGGTTGATAAGCTCACTTACGCCGTTGCCCGTGTAAATATCGTTGAGCCCCACAGCGGGAATGCCTTTGACCTGGCAGTACTGCATAATCGCTTTTCTGGCCGAAAATATACCTCTCGAGTCGGAATAGCCCTGACAGCCCCGAATGTTGGATACCATATCCTGGATAATCTCGTCGGGTGCGAAGAAATCGAATGCTGCGGGATTTCCGATATTGAGATTGATGATGTCGATATTTTCGGCCGCCATGCGAGCAGCCTCATCCACGATAGGACCCCTGACATCGTAAGCGACTCCGTCGAGTTTTTTTGATTTACCGAACTCACGCATACGTTCTCTCCCTCGAGTACCGAAATACAAGACGGGATGCTCGTGAAATGCATCCCGTCTCTTTTTAGAACATTGACCGAGCGAATCCGTCTAGTCGTTGTGGTGACGTCGCGGCGTGCGCTCGCGGTCGGAGTTGTTATGGCGAGGACGGTTATCGTCACGGGCCGGCGCAGCGGTAGCAGAGCCTTCCGGCGCATCGGGTTTATCGAGACGATCGAGTGAAACCTTACCGCGATCATCGATTTCAAGCACTTTTACACGAACTTCGTCGCCGATGTTGAGGACATCCTCGACTTTACCGACGCGACCGTTGGCCACACGTGAAATGTGGATGAGGCCGTCTTTACCGGGAAGCAATTCGACGAATGCTCCGAAGGCTTGAATGGCCACGACACGGCCGGTGTACTCCTCGCCCACTTCGGGATCTTTGCAGATTGCATGGATGCGACGTGCGGCTTCTTCTCCGCCGAGACCGCGTGATGCAATGTAAGCGGTACCGTCTTCTTGGATGTCAATCTGCGCGCCGGTTTCTTCTTGGATGGCGCGGATAACCTTTCCGCCGGAACCGATCACCTCACGGATTTTATCCTTGGGGATGACGACGGTGATGATACGCGGCGCATACTCGGAGAGTTCCTCGCGAGGAGTCTCTATCGCTTCCATCATCTTACCGAGGATGAACGCACGTCCTTCTTTCGCCTGGGTGATGGCACGCGAAAGGATGTCGTAAGAAAGTCCTTTTGCCTTATTGTCCATTTGAAGCGCAGTGATTCCCTTGGGGGTACCGGCGACTTTGAAGTCCATGTCGCCCAAGAAGTCTTCGAGACCTTGGATGTCGGAAAGAATTGCGACACGGTCGCCTTCTTTGATGAGTCCCATAGCGATACCTGAAACCGGAGCCTTAATCGGAACGCCGGCGTCCATCAAAGCCAAAGTCGATCCACACACGGAAGCCTGTGAGCTCGATCCGTTGGACTCGAGCACTTCGGAAACCACGCGAATGGTGTAAGGAAAGTCCTCTTCCGAAGGGATTACCGGAAGAAGCGCTCGCTCTGCAAGGGCCCCGTGTCCGATTTCGCGACGCTTGGGTCCGCGCATGAATCCGACTTCGCCCGTGCAATACGGTGGGAAATTGTAGTGATGAATGTAGCGTTTACCCTCGAGAACGTCGATGGTATCAAGGCGTTGCCACTCTGAAAGCATTCCGAGCGTGGCGACAGAGAGAGCTTGGGTCTGACCGCGGGTGAACAGTCCCGAGCCGTGAACGCGCGGCAAATAGCCGACCTTTGTGGTGATGGGACGAATTTCGGTCGTCGTACGTCCATCGGCACGTTCGCCCTCGTCAAGGACCATGTCGCGCATGACTTTCTTTTCAAGACCCTTGAGGGAGCCCTTGATGTGCTTGCCGTGCTCAGCGATTTCTTCATCGGAGAAAAGCTTCGTGAGCTCTTCTTTGACATCTTCCACATCGGACATGCGAGAAAGCTTGTCCACATTGTGCAAAGCGGCATACATCTTCTCCTTGCCGGCGGCAAAGATTCTCTCTTCGATGAAGTCGGGTCCCACGTCAAGCGTGATTTTCATCGGTGTCGGGTTGACTTTCGCCAAGAGGCGATTCTGCGCTTCGCAGAATTCACCGAGTGCTTTTTGCGCGAACATGAGCGCATCGAGCATCTCTTCTTCGCTTACTTCTTGCGCACCGGCTTCAATCATGTAAACGGCATCGGCTGAACCGCCGACGACGAGGTCGATGTCGGACGCCTCTCCTTCTTCAAATGTCGGATTGACGATGAACTCACCGGTCTCGACATTTCGAGCGATTCGAACGCCTGCCAGCGGCCCGTCGAAAGGAATACCGGCGCACATCAGAGCAGCGGATGCGGCCATGATTGAAATGATGTCGGGTTGGTTTTGTTGGTCTGCACTGAATACAGTAGCGATTACTTGCACTTCGTTGCGGAATCCGTCAGCGAAGGCAGAGCGCAACGGACGGTCAATCATACGAGCCGTAAGGGTGGCCTTTTCAGTAGCTCTACCCTCGCGCTTGATGAATCCACCAGGCAATTTACCGGCGGCATACATACGCTCTTCGAAATCAACGGTCAGCGGGAAAAAGTCAGCGTCTTTGGCGCCTTTGCTCGCGGTCGCGGTCAACAACACAACGGTGTCGCCCTGACGAACCAATACCGCGCCGCCTGCCTGCTTGGCAAGCTCGCCGGTCTCGAGAGTATACTCTTTTCCGTATAGCTCAAAACTTTCTACGATTTTAGTCATACTATTCCTTACTCGTACCCGCGCACCCCATGTGCACGGCATTTTTTCTCACACTTTACAGCTTTTTAAGGATACCAAATTCAAGAGGGCAATTCAAACGAAACTGTTCGAGATGGACCCGTCTAGAAAACGCTAATACCGATTATCGAATATGCGTGTCGACTTCTTTTCGCTCCGTGGAAGATCTTTGATATCGACCGGCTTCACCGTTATGGTTATCCCGATTTTCAGTTTGAACATGTCTTCGATGAGGTGTCGCTCGAACTCTTTATCGACACCTGCCTCCACCTCGACGAACAAAGTAAGCAAATCTTTTCCGTTCAGGTGATCGATCATAACCTGATATTCGCTCGAAGCTCCCGGTATCGAATTGAGCAGTTCTTCGATTTGGCTGGGGAAAATATTGACGCCTTTCACTTTAATCATGTCGTCGGTGCGGCCGATGAGCGTATCGATGCGCGGATAGATGCTCCCGCAGGGGCATTCGCCGGTCATGATACGCGTTAAATCATGGGTCCGGTAACGGATGAGCGGTGCGCCTTGTTTGCGCAATGTCGTGATGACGAGTTCGCCGGCCTGACCGTCGGGAACAAGCTCCCCTGTTTTCGGATCGACTATCTCAAAATAGATGAAGTCATCCCACATGTGCATGCCGGTATGGGCATCGCAACTGATTCCGATTCCGGGACCGTAGATCTCAGTCAAACCGTAGATATCGTAAAGCTCGACACCGAGCTCGGCGGCTATTCTGGTGCGCATCTTATCGCTCCAGCGCTCGGACCCTATGATGCCTTTTTTGAGGTGGATGGAATCTTTTATCCCTCTCTTCTCAATCTCTTCTGCGAGTAATAATGCATAAGAGGAGGTTGCCGTCAAAACCGTCGACTTGAGATCCTGCATCATTTTGAGTTGTTTCTCGGTGTTGCCGGGTCCCATGGGAATCGTCATCGCTCCGAGCAGTTCCGCTCCGAGTTGGAAGCCTATTCCGGCAGTCCACAAACCATATCCCGGTGTAATGTGTACCCTATCGAGATTGGTGACCCCCGCCATTTCATAACAACGCTTGAACATCACAGCCCAATCGGCGATGTCTTGAGCGGTGTAAGGTATTATGACGGGAATGCCGGTCGTACCGCTCGATGAGTGTATACGAACGACCTCCTCATCCGATACGGCTTGAAGACCGAGCGGATACACATCACGCAAGTCTTCTTTTGAGGAAAACGGCAGTTTCTCAAAGTCTTCTTGAGAACGTATAGAGGCGACATCGATTCCCGCGAATTTCTTTTGATAAAACCCTCCCTCGATTGCGGAGAGTTTGACAAGTTGATCTTTAATGAGCTGGAACTGCTCTTCTTTCATGTTCATTCTTTCACTCCTTTTGCCCCGATTTCGAGTGCTTTGATATTGAGATCGATAAACCTCGAGGGAGCGATGGCCCTGATTGTTTCGGACAGTTCGGCGATACTCATATCGAGCGCACCGGCAGCCGCAGCTGCACCGACGAGGGCGACGTTGAGCACCTTTGAGTTTTGCACTTCGCGACAAAGTCGCCAACCGTCGCAGACGACGAGTCGAATCGGTAATGAGGAAAGATAGTCGAGTGCCGTACCGACTTCGTATTCGTCACCGGTCAAAGCCGCCGAGATGCTTTGCACCCCTTGGTTGTTGACGACCACCGCACCGTCACTTTTCAGATAATCTATGACGCGCACCGTCTCGCTCGGCTCGAAGCCGATGATGAGATCCGCATGCTTTTTGGCAATGAGCGGTGAATAGTCATCCTCCCCGATGCGAACATGGCTCACGACACTTCCACCGCGCTGAGCCATGCCGATGGTCTCTGCGGTGCGCACCTTTCGGCCTTGACGCATGGCGGTCTGAGAAATGAGCTTGGAAGCGAACACTATCCCTTGCCCGCCCACACCCGTCAAGAGGCAATCCGTCATGAGCAAACGCCTCCCGTCAAAGAGATGGCGGAGAAATTGCACAAAGAAAGGCAGAGCCCGCATCCGTTGCATAAAGAGTCGTCTATAACGACTTTACCTGCGCCTAGCACCAATGCCGGACAGCCTATTTGATGGATGCAGCGCTTGCAACCGGTGCATTTATCCAAGTCGACAACCGCGCGAAGAGCGGTTTTGAAGAGTTGCACGCAGGGTGCTTTGAATACAACCGCTGAAACACCTTCGAAATTCATCGCCTCTGTCACCGTTGAGATTGATGAGGCGAGATCGAGCGGGTTGTCGGTCAATACGAGTCCGACTTGTAGTGACGTAAGCACTTCTTCGAGGGAGATGTGCGGTGAAGTCGTCCCCATCAGCGTCTTGCTCGTACCGGGATGCGCCTGTCCGCCGGTCATGGCGGTCGTCGAATTGTCGAGGATGATGACGGTGATATCGGTTTGGTTGTAAACGGCGTTTACAATTCCGGTCATACCGGAAGCGAAAAACGTCGAATCTCCGATGAAAGCGAAATTCAACGCATCAGGCTCGACGATATGTAGCCCTTGCGCCTGAGTGATGCCCGCGCCCATGCACAGACACGTGTCGACCATATCGAGCGGAGGCGTATTACCGAGTGTATAACACCCGATATCTCCGGAGAATACCGCTTTGTGACCTTTTGCGGCTTGTTTCACCGCGTAGAACGCTGCCCTATGAGGACATCCCGCACAAAGTGAGGGTGGCCGAATCGGAAGAACAGGAATATCGCCTCGCGCGGTCGTGGTGAGGTCTTCCTCGACATCGAGTGAAGAGGATGCTTCTCCTAACAGTTGCGCGATAAGCTCCGCGGCTGTCTCCGTGCTCTGCTCACCGGAAAATTCGGTCGTTCCGTCGAGCTTACCGTGAATACGGGATTCAACCTTATTCGAACCGCACAGGGCAATCAGCGCCCTCTCGATAACGGGATCGAGCTCCTCTATGACGAGCACCTCTTCCACCTGCGCCAAAAATTCAAGCGCGAGCGCATCCGGAAACGGAAACGGCGTCGACACTTTAAAAAGGGTTATCTCAGCTGAAAACTCTTTCAGCGCTTCTTTCACGTATGCATACGAAATGCCTCCACACGCAATTCCGAGGCGACCTGTTCCTTCGATGAAGTTCTTGCCATACGAAGAAAACTCCTCCCCGATTTTCGGATTGCGAACTTCGATGGCTTTATGATTTTCATAGGACAAGCGAGGGAAGATCACCCACTTGGGGTCTTTGGAGAATCCGGTCGGAACATGAATCTCCGCCTCCCGCAATTGAACCTGCGCATAACCGTGACATACGCGCGTGGTAGGGCGCAACAACACCGGCGTATGATATTTCTCCGATAGCTCAAAAGCATCGAAAATCATCTCATAAGCTTCTTCGGGCGACGAAGGATCGAACACCGGTAGCTTGGAATACTGTGCGAAAGTACGGGTGTCTTGTTCGGTCTGTGAAGATATCGGTCCCGGATCGTCTGCGACGACGACGACCATCCCGCCTTTTATGCCGATATAGGCCAAGCTCATAAGTGGATCGGAGGCGACGTTGAGCCCGACCTGTTTCATGGTGACCAACGTTCGGGCACCGGCGAATGAGGCACCGGATGCCACTTCGAGCGCGGCTTTTTCGTTTGTGGACCACTCGACATGTATGCGCTCGGTGTTGTTTTTTGCAATCGTCTCTATGATTTCGGAGGAAGGCGTTCCCGGATACCCGGCAGCGACCGTGATACCGGCAGCCAGGGCACCGTGTGCGATAGCTTGATTCCCCATGAGAAATGCAGTTTTTTGCGCCATATGACGACCTTTCAGCGCTGTAGCGAGTAAAAGTAAATTATACATAAAAAAGGAGCAGCACGATGGCTGCTCCTTTCAATTAACCGTTTGAAATGTGCGACTAGCCGCGGATACCGAGTTTCACGATGAGCTCACGATATGCTTCGATGTCCTTCGACTTGATGTAGTTCATCAAACGACGACGCTGACCGACGAGCTTGAGAAGTCCACGACGGGTATGGTGATCGCCCTTGTGAATCTTGAGGTGCTCGGTCAATTCCTTGATACGAGTCGTCAACAACGCAACTTGAACCGAGGCTGAGCCCGAGTCCTTTGCATCCTTACCGTACTCGGCGATAATCGCCGCTTTGACCTCTTGTGAAAGAGCCATTTTTACCTCATTTCCGCATTCCACTTCCCGTGGATGCATTCGCCTGTGCTCTGAGTAGGGAGACGAGGTGGTCTCGAAACCAAGAACAAGGTACCGACAAACAACCTCACAACTATACCAGCAAGTAGCCGCACATGCAACGCCGAGGCGCGTGGAGTTTACTTGGTAAGTCTACGCGAACCGGGCGAATATATATCGACCCCGTCTTTGCAGAGCCGACAATCCTGACGATCCCAAGAAGCTACCTCGAGAGTGAGAAGCGGCCAAAAGTCGGCGGTAAACTTCTTGTCCCCGCCGCGATCGATGAGCGAAACGACGCCCACGGTTTGCGCGCCCGCCTCTTCAACGAGTTTGATGACTTCGGCAACCGAACCGCCGGTTGTAACGACATCCTCCACGACGAGCACTTTCGTGCCGGGCGCAAGTTCGAAGGAACGACGAAATACCATTTCCCCGTTTTGACGCTCGGAAAAAATGAAACGTTTCCCCAGCGCTTGCGCAACAGCGAATCCGATGAGAATGCCGCCGACTGCAGGAGCCGCCACGACATCGATATCGATGTCTTTCGGAAGACGGGCGACTGCTTCTTTCGCAAGTTCGAGTGTCAAGGTCGGATCTTCGAGAACGCGTGCACATTGCACGTACGTGTCCGAGTGACGGCCGGAGGTCAGTTGAAAGTGCCCTTTACGAAGGGCATTCGTCTGAATCAGACTGTCATAAATTTGTGCATCGGTGAGCATCGGCTATCCTTCTTCCATCTCGGCGAGCACTTTTCGTGCCGCCTCCTTTATGTTAAGCGCAGTGGTAATCGGGCGGCCGACGACTAAATGGGTCGCCCCGTTCTTCAATGCCTGAGCAGGCGTGGTGATTCTCGTCTGGTCGTCTTTTGTCGACCATTTCGGCCGAATGCCGGGCGTGACCACTACCTTGTCCGGTCCTATGGCCGCAACCACGTCGGTGGCTTCGAGCGGTGAACAGACGATCCCCGTAGCTCCGGCAGCAACACTCATCCGCGCAAAAAGCGGTACCTGAACGGAGGCAGGATTTTCGACGCCGAGCTCATGCAAAGTGGCATCATCCATCGAGGTCAAGACCGTTACCGCAAGGATGACAGGAACCGCATGCCCGGCATCTTGCGCCCCTTCGGTGGCTCCTCTCACTGCCTTTGATATCATGTCGGGTCCACCGGACGCGTGCACGGTGAACATATCGACCCCGAGCTTTCCGAGTTGGTAAGCGCCACCCTCCACCTGATGGGGGATATCATGCATTTTCAAATCAAGAAACACTTTGAACCCGCGATCCTTGAAGTAGGTGACGATATCGGGACCGGCACTGTAAAAATTCGTCATTCCGATTTTTATCCAATCGACGGTGCCTTCCAGTTCGCTCCCCCACTCTTTTATCTGCTCGGGACTGCCGTCGAGTGCGACGATAAGCGATTCTTTCGCTGTTTTCATTACGCTCCTTCTTTGAGGGCTCCGATTAAATCGGATACCGCATCGATATCGTGCGAGGAACAAAAGCTTTTCAGCTCGTCGAGCGCAAGTCCTGTCGCGCGGGGATCTTTAAAATTCGCTGTGCCGATTGCAACGAGCGTGGCACCGGCGAGCATGAACTCCACGACATCGATGCCCGTTGACACCCCACCCATACCGATGAGAGGAATGGATACGGCTTTCGAAGTCTCGTACACCATGCGAAGCGCAATAGGCTTGATGGCCGGACCGGAAAGACCGCCGACTCCCCTTTTGAGCACCGGCCTGAACGAATGTGCATCGATTGCCATACCGAGTACGGTGTTGATCAATGAGATTCCGTCCGCGCCGGCCGCCTCGACCGCACGGGCGATTTCGGTGATATCGGTGACATTCGGTGTCAGTTTCGCAATGATGGGCCTTTTTGTCGCAGCTCGGACCGCTGAGATGATATCTGCCGCCGCATCGCACTTCACACCGAAGGCCATGCCACCGGCATCGACGTTCGGACAAGAGATATTGATCTCGTAAGCCGACACGCCCTCCTCTTCATCGAGACGCTCGACGACCTCGATGAAGTCTTGCCTATTGTGCCCGCACACATTCACAAAAACATGCGCTTTCGGCGCATTCTCTTTAAGCCATGCCAAATCATGCTGCACGAAAGATTCCACGCCCGGGTTTTGAAGACCGATGGAATTGAGCATTCCGCCGGTTGTCTCGACGATACGGCGGCCGGCATTGCCACTCCACGCAACGGGTGACACTCCTTTGGTGACGACGGCACCGAGCTTTTCGAGGCGTACGAAGTCGGAAAATTCTTTTCCGGCACCGAATGTTCCCGAGGCGACGGTGATGGGACTTGCCAGCGACATTCCGGCAAATTCGACCGAAGTATTAATGGACTCTGGACTCGACTGCTTCATTCCACAACACCTCCTCGGCATTAAACACCGGACCGTCGACACAGGCGCGCTTGAGCCCGTTTATCGTGGGAACGACGCAAGAAAGACACGCGCCGATTCCGCACGCCATGAGACGCTCGAGCGAAACGTAGGTTTCTATGTGCTTCGTTTTCAACAAATCTACCACGCCACGCTGCATGGGCTCGGGTCCGCACACATAGGCGATGTCGAACAAGATGTCATCGATGAACGTCTTGACCGGAGCGGTGACGAAACCGCACACCCCGCATGAACCGTCATCGGTGGCGATTGCGTGCTCATCGACCTCAACGGCGAATGCGTCGCGTGCAATGAGCCTATCTTCGGTGGTGCTTCCCTGCGCAAAATAAATCTGCGTTCCCTGCGCGCGGAGTTTTTCCGTGAGCATACCGAGGGGTGCGGCACCGAGTCCGCCGGCGACGAGCAAAGCGCGCTTTGCCTCAGCCTTAACCGGCCAGTCGCGCCCGAGGGGGCCGACGGCGCTCATGGTGTCCGAGGTCGTCATTTTCGACAGCATGTCGGTGCCGACGCCGACGATTTGGTAGAGGATCTCTATTTTCTCGCCGTCGGTTTTATACACTGAGAGCGGACGCCGAAGCGTAAGGGCGTCTTTATCGATGTCGAGATGGATGAACTGACCGGGCAAGATTGTTTTCGCAATGCGAGGAGCAACCAAAACAATCGAGTGGACACCGGGGCATATCTCCCGGTTGGAGATAACTTCGACGGTTTCAACGAAAGGTTTCGGGCGAGATACCGGACCACCTCGGTCTCTATCTTGCGCACGACTTATGGCTGGGGAACTTTGGCACATCAGTACTCAACTCCGCTTGCCGCATTGAAATCTTGGATGGCACAGACATCAAGACTCCCGCGCGCACGAGCCCCGATTGCTGAGACGAGGGCATGGGCTGCAGCCATGGTCGTCACATTGGTGACGCCGTTTCTTATGGCGACAGAACGGATATGATAACCGTCCGAGCGAGTTTCTTGTCCGAAGGGGGTATTGATGACGAGGGCGACATTACCGTTGGTTACCTCGTCGACGATATTGGGGCGACCCTCATGCTTTTTGAAGACGGTTTTCACAGGGATGCCGGCCGCCGCGATTACCTTGGCCGTCCCGCTCGTCGACATGATGTCGAATCCGAGATGCTTCAAACTTTGGGCGATCTGTACGATTTCTCGCTTATCGCGGTCGCATACCGAGAGGAACGCCGTGCCGGACTCGGGCATGGAATAATCGATGGAGAGTTGGCTTTTGGCGTATGCACTCGGAAAATCGCTCGCACTGCCCATGACTTCTCCGGTCGATTTCATTTCGGGTCCGAGTATCGAGTCGGAACCGGGGAAACGACCAAACGGCATGACCGCCTCTTTGACGCAAAAACGGTCGAATTTACGGTTTGCATCGTCGGGTAGATGCATGTCGGACAGCTTTGCGCCGGCCATGACGCGCGCGGCGATTTTCGCCAAAGGCACGCCGGTCGCCTTGGACACGAACGGTACGGTACGGCTCGCACGTGGATTGACTTCGAGCACATAGATTGCAGAATCTTTGACCGCGAACTGCACGTTCATCAGACCGACGACGCCCAATCGCAAAGCGAGTTTACGCCCGTGCTCCCTTATGCGCGAAATGATATCTTCGGCCAAAGTGAACGGAGGAATACAGCACGCCGAGTCGCCGGAATGAATTCCAGCCTCCTCGATGTGTTCCATGACGCCGCCGACGTAGACCGATTCGCCATCGCATACGGCATCGAAATCCACCTCGATCGCGCCTTCCAAGAAACGATCGAGCAAAACGGGATGGTCGGGAGAGATGCGGGTGGCCTCCTCCATATATTTTGCGAGATACTTCTCATCGTAAGCTATCACCATGCCGCGTCCGCCGAGAACGTAGCTGGGGCGCACCAACAGAGGAAAACCGATGGTTTCAGCGACTTGAACCGCTTCTTCAAAACTGTTGGCGGTTCCGGCGGCGGGATACAAAATACCGAGTTCATCGAGAATCGCCGAGAAACGCTTACGATCTTCCGCCAAATCGATTGCCTCGGGCTTGGTTCCCATGATGGGGACACCGGCGTCTTCCAACTGTCGAGCGAGTTTAAGCGGAGTCTGTCCGCCGAAAGTCACAAGAACTCCGACCGGCTTTTCCACATCGACGATGTCCATGACATCTTCGAAGGTCAACGGTTCGAAATACAGCCTATCGGAGGTGTCGTAGTCGGTGGACACCGTTTCGGGGTTGCAGTTGACCATAATCGTCTCGTATCCCATCGCCGAGAGGGCGTACGCCGCGTGGACACAACAGTAATCGAACTCGATTCCCTGTCCGATTCGGTTCGGTCCGGCGCCCAAAATCATGACGCGGGGCTTGGTAGCGGGAACGAACTCATCTTGAGAGTCGTACGTTTTATAGTAGTACGGCGTAAACGAAGCGAACTCGCCGGCACACGTATCGACAGATTTAAAGGAAGGTATCACGCCGAGCGACTTGCGAGCTTCACGCACTTCATCTGAAGTCGAACCGGTGAGAAAAGCAATCTGAATATCGCTTAAGCCCTCCTTTTTCGCCGCGAGGAGCTCACTTTCGTCCAGCGAATCGAGGCTGCGACCGCGAATCGCATTTTCTTCCGAAATCACTTGTCCGATATGCCCGAGAAACCACGGGTCGATGCCTGTCAATTGATGAATTTCTTCGACGGTTTTACCTCGCCTGAGAGCCTCGGCCACATAAAATATTCGATTTTCATTGGGAACGGAAAGCTTATTCTCGAATTCCGATTCGACGATGTTGTCTTTTCCATCCGAGCCGAGCCCGCCGCGGCCGTTCTCCAGAGAGCGCATTGCTTTGCCGAGTGCCTCGTTGAAGGTGCGACCGATTGCCATGACCTCTCCCACCGATTTCATGCGAGTGGTCAACGTTTCATCGGTTCCTTGAAATTTTTCGAAAGCCCAACGCGGCACCTTCACCACCGTATAATCGATGGAAGGCTCGAAGCATGCCGGAGTTTTTTTGGTGATGTCATTGTCTATCTCATCAAGCGTATAGCCGACCGCGAGTTGTGCCGCGATTTTTGCAATCGGAAATCCGGTGGCCTTGGAGGCCAGCGCCGATGAACGCGAAACGCGCGGATTCATCTCGATTACCATGAGGCGGTCGTCTTTTGGGTTCACGGCGAATTGTACGTTGCTGCCGCCGGTCTCGACACCGATTTCTCGCAGGATGGCAAGCGAGGCATCGCGCATCGTTTGGTATTCTTTATCGGTGAGCGTCTGCGCGGGGGCGACGGTGATGGAGTCCCCAGTATGCACGCCCATCGGATCGAAGTTTTCTATGGAACATACGATGACGGCGTTGTCGTTTTTATCCCGCATGACCTCCATCTCGTATTCTTTCCAACCCTCTATGCTTTCCTCGACGAGAACCTCATGTACCGGCGAAAGCGAGAGGCCGTGAGCGACGATGTCGACGAATTCATCGTGGTTATAGGCGATTCCGCCACCTGCTCCGCCCATGGTGAACGACGGACGGATGACGAGAGGATAACCGGAGAGCTTCGCAAACGCATGCGCATCTTCGAGCGAAGACGCATACGCGTGCTCAGGCACCTCGAGACCGATATGCGCCATGGCTTCGGCGAACAATTTACGGTCTTCACCTTTGTTGATGACGTCGATGTCGGCGCCGATGAGCTCGACGCCGTATTTGCTAAGAATTCCGGCCTTCGCGCAATCGATGGCGCAGTTGAGCCCCGTTTGTCCTCCGAGTGTCGGCAAAAGAGCGTCAGGACGCTCCTTTGCGATGACTTTTTCCACGAACTCGGGAGTTATCGGTTCGATATACGTGCGTGACGCCAAGCCGGGGTCTGTCATGATGGTCGCAGGATTCGAGTTGATCAATATGACTTCATAACCGTCCTCTTTTAAGACCTTGCAGGCTTGCGCCCCGGAGTAATCGAACTCACAGGCCTGGCCTATGACAATCGGTCCGGATCCGATGACTAATATTTTTTTAATGTCGTTTCTTTTCGGCATCTTGTTTATGGCACCACCATTACATAGACGGGAGCGGTTCTTACGACTTCTTGTGTCGTGGAACCGATGATGAATTCGGAAATCAATGAACGCGAGTTGGAACCCATGACGATACCGGTTGCTTTTGATTCCTTGACTTCGGCCATGATCTGCTCAACGACCTGTCCTTCGCGAACCACAGGCGTCGCTTTGATTCCGACGTCTTCAAGCATTCTGCAAAACGCCGAAAGGCGAAACTCCTGCTCCGCCACACAGGCGGACATCTCCTGATTGCGCGGACAGGCAGTCAACACATGGAGGAGGCGGACCTCACCGACGGCATTGGGCTCGAAACGGGTGCATTGCAAAACTCCTCGTGCCGAGGCAGCTGAATAATCCACCGGAACGACCAGTTTCCGCGACCAGCCCAATGAGCTTTCCTCAACATCGTCGGAGTTCTCGATCAAATCATCGCGGAGCATCAACGTCGGGGCCTTTTGCCCGAAGGCTATGTCATCGGAAAGCGAACCGGTGAACAGGCGTCCGAACTTTGATTTTGCGGTAGTTCCGACGACAATGACATCGACATTCTCATTTTGCACCACGGAAAGAATTTCATGAATCGGAGAGCCGGTCATGACTCGCACGACCGTCTCGATTCCAGCTTCCCGAATCGGTTCGGCAAGAATATTGAGCTTGGCTCGGACATCAGACATAGCCTGGGAGATGTTGGGACCCTCGAGACCGGACGTGTCGAACACGTGGACGAGGATACAGCGAATGATACCTCGTTCGCGCGTACCGGCGCAAAATTGCATCAGTCGCGGTGCATAGTCGTCGAAATCAGTCGGAATCAGCATGGTACGTTTCATGGTCTACTTCCTCTCACCATAGTCGATCAAGCATCCTGCATCAGAGAGATGAACTTTTTGAATAGATAGTGGGCATCATGAGGACCCGGCGAAGCCTCCGGGTGGTATTGGACCGAATAAGCTCTTTGTCCGGGGACATCGATACCCTCGACGGACATATCGTTCAAGTTGACGTGCGTCAACCGCACCTCACCGTAATCTTTGCTCATTACAACCGGCGACACACATTCTCTCGACCAAGAAGCCAGATCATTTGCGTCTCGTCCCAGCGGTGAAAACTTTCTTTGCAACGAACCAATGGAGGCGAAATCTACACAGAAACCGTGATTCTGCGAAGTGATTTCGACTTTACCCGTATCGAGATTTTTCACGGGATGGTTACCGCCGCGGTGACCGTATTTAAGCTTGAACGTAGATGCCCCGACAGCCAAACTGAGCATTTGATGCCCGAGACAGATGCCGAAGATAGGCTTCTTTCCGAGAAGCTCTTTGACGGTGTTGGAGAGATAATCGACCGCGTCCGGGTCTCCGGGACCGTTCGATAAAAATATTCCATCCGGGTTCAAGGCGAGAACATCTTGAGAACTCATCGTGGGAGGAACAACAGTGACGGCGCATCCGAGTGCAGCGAGACTTCGCAAAATGTTGTACTTTATCCCCGAGTCGAACGCCACGACGTTATACCGTGTAGCGGCTTTTTCCTCCTCGACGACACAGTGCAAATCATCGGGAACGGATCCATCGAATGTATACATTTTTCCGTAGCAGACCTCTTTCACCAAGTCTCGTCCGACAAGCCCCGGCGCAGCTTTCGCCTTTGCGACAAGTGAATCGTGATTCGAGTCTATCGTCGAAAGGCATGCTTTCATGGCGCCCGATTCTCGCAGCGTCAAGACGATTTCTCTGGTGTCGAGGCCTTGAATGGCCACGATTCCGTGATCGATGAGATAGTGGGGAAGACTTGAAGTGGAGCGCCAATTCGAAGGCTCGAAGCACATTTCACGAACGACCAGGCCTCGTGCGAAGATTCCGCGCGATTCGACATCTTCAGGATTTGTGCCGTAATTACCGATTTGAGGCATGGTCATCGTAACGATTTGTCCCGCATATGACGGGTCGGTCAATATCTCCTGGTACCCCGTCATCGAAGTATTGAAGCACAATTCGCCGGTGGTTTCGCCTTCCGCACCGCACGACATGCCTGTAAATACCATTCCATTTTCCAATGCAAGGTATGCGTGTTGCAATTCCCGCATTACTCGACCACCTCTCCGTCACGCATCTTGAAATATCCGGCGATCAACACATCGCTTGCCCTACCGGTGAGTTCCCAACCGACAAACGCCGAATTGCGCGCTTTCGATTCCCTCTCATCAGTATCGACTATAAAGGAATAGTTCGGATCGATAATCGTCAAGTCGGCGCAAGAACCCTTCTCGATGGTCACCGTATCGATGCCCAAAGCGCGCCTGGGCGCATCGGACATTTTTTCGACGAGGGTACCGTAACCGAAAATTCCTTTAGCGACGAAATGCGTCAGCATGAGAGAAAGCGAGGTCTCGAGTCCCGTGGTTCCATAAGCTGCTCGCTCGAACTCCCTTTCCTTTTCGTGGGGCGCATGGGGAGCATGATCGGAGGCTATGCAATCGATGGTACCGTCGAGGAGACCTTCGATGAGAGCCGCCCTATCCTCTTTGCTTCGAAGCGGTGGGTTCATTTTCAAATTCGTATCATAAGTGGTGCTTAAGTCATCCTCAGTCAAAAGAAGGTGGTGCGGGGTGACTTCGGCCGTGACGGGAATACCCCGCTTTTTCGCATCCCTCAAAGCATCCACGGTATGATACGAAGAAACATGGGCTACATGGAGACGACAGCCGGTCAAATCACAGAGTTCGATATCGCGTTGCGCTGCGATGGTTTCGCTGATGCCCGGCTGTCCGGGAAGACCGAGTTTCGTCGAAATCGGCCCTTCGTTGACGCAGCCCGATCCGACGAGAGATTTGTCTTCTTCGTGCGCGATGAGCGTTGCAGGAAACATCTTCGCATAATCCATGGCTTGGCGCATCACGCCAGCATTTTGAATTCCCTTGCCGTCATCGCTGAACGCGACGGCTCCGGCGGAAAGCATGTCAGCCATTTCCGTGAGGTCTTCCCCTTCGAGATTTTTAGTAATCGCCCCGATGGGATACACGCGACAATGGGCGGATTGTGCGGCTTTTTTCTTGATGAAATCTATGACGGAAGAGTTGTCTGCGACCGGGTGCGTATTCGGCATACACGCGATGCCGGTGAATCCACCCTTCACCGCAGCTCTCGTCCCCGATTCGATATCTTCTTTATATTCATACCCGGGTTCGCGCAAATGAGTATGCATATCGAACAATCCCGGAAGGATGATTCTGCCGGTGCAATCGCAAGTCACACCCTTCGGGATGCTGAGATCAGATCCGATCTCTTGAATTACACCGTCGCGAATGACAACATCGTAAATCCCGTCGAGATCGACCTTCGGATCTATCACCCGACCGCCCTTAAGCAGTAGCGCCATTTGAATCGCCTCCAAGCATCAGATACATAATCGCCATACGTACGGCCACGCCCGATGTGACTTGGTCGAGCACGGCGGTGCGAGGATCATCGGCCAAATCCGATGAAATTTCGACGCCTCGATTCATGGGGCCGGGATGCATGATGAGTGCATTCTTCGAAAGCTTCTTCGCCCGTCGAGCATCCATACAATAGAGGTTGGAGTACTCACGTAGCGAGGGAACACCGATTTTCGAGGCACGTTCGGCCTGAATTCGCAACAAATAGACTATATCGAGCTCGGATACTATGTCGTCAAGCGAATAGACGACCTCTCCTCCGAGGATATCGGGTCTTGCCGGAAGCATAGTCGGCGGAGCGATGAACACCACGCGAGCACCGAGACTGTTAAGGGCGGGAGCAAGAGAGCCGGCGACTCTCGAATGCAAGATATCGCCGACGATACCGACGGTCTTTCCTTTGATGCTGCCGAAGCGCTCTCGAATGGTGAACAAGTCGAGGAGAGTCTGCGTCGGGTGCTGGTGGATACCGTCACCGCCGTTGATGACATGACAGTCCATGTTTTCCGCGAGAATGCGCGGTGCGCCGGAAAACTTATGGCGAATAATCGCCAAATCGCACGACATGGCAGACAGCGTCTGCGCCGTATCTTTGAGTGACTCGCCCTTTACCGTCGAAGAAGATGAGCCTGCCATGTTGACCGCATCGGCCGACAGACGCTTCGAGGCAATTTCGAAACTCGTTCTGGTCCGTGTCGAAGGCTCGAGAAACAGATTGATTATCGTCCGACCTCGCAGAGTCGGGAGTTTCTTTATCGAACGCTCGTTGATTTCGGCGAAACTTCTCGCCGTTTCCAAAACGAGTTCGATATCATCATGATTGAAATCTTCTATTTCAAGAAGGTGCTTGCTCGATAGTGGGCTCAACGTCTATCCCTCCACTTCGAAAATATCGACACCGTCATGGTCGTCGATGGGTTTAAGGGACACTTTTATTTTTTCATTTTGCGAAGAAGGAATATTTTTTCCGACGAAATCGGCACGTATGGGAAGTTCTCGATGTCCCCTATCGACGAGAACCGCAAGCTTTATGGCCTTCGGTCTGCCGAAATCCATAATCGCATCGAGGGCACAACGAATGGTACGCCCCGTAAACAACACATCGTCTATCAAAACGATGGCTTTTCCGTCTACCGGAAATGTAATATCGGTTCTGTGTATTTGAGGCGCGATTCGAACATTGACATCATCGCGATAGAACGAAATATCGAGTGTTCCGACGGGAACTTTCGTACCCTCAATCGATTCGATGAGCGCAGCGAGTCTGTGGGCGAGGACATCACCTCGAGTGATGATCCCGACAACCGCCAAATTTTGAGCGCCTTTGTTGGATTCGAGAATTTCATGGGCCATGCGAGTAAGCGAGCGGGAAATCGATTCCTCATCGAGAAGGGCAGTCTTAACACCGTGATCAGTCATACGCACCTCCGTAAATAATAAAAATGCCTCCAGCTTAAGTTAGTCCTTAAGATAGGGGCATCATCATTTCTCTTCAGTATGGTGCCTTACCAGTCTCACAGGACTAAGTTAAAGGTATGCTCCATGATAACACGAGGAAACGGCAGAGACAATCACTCCGATTCGGTTTCTTCGAAATCATCCTGAGCTGCGTCACCGCTTGAAACCGACGGAGCATCCGGCTGAATCTCTGTTCGGCATGGTTTGATCTCTTCGAGAACGCCACGTCCGTCGACGATATCGATAACGATCATCGCACCGTTATCGATATGAAAAGCCCAACAATCGGTCGGGCGTAGTCCCAGCAACGTCGCCGTGGCACTTCGAATCGGTCCACCGTGGGAAACCACACAGGTGATTCCTGCGAACTTTTTCACCTCTTCGAGAAAAGCCACCATGCGAAAATCGACCTCGGCACGAGACTCCCCTCCCATGATCACCGGCTTATTGTAGGCACCGTAATCGACAGTGATACCGTGCATGGGAAGATCGTTATAGCGCAAACCCTCGGCTTGGCCGAAATCGATTTCTTGAAGTCGACCGTCGAGTACACAGTGCGTATCGGGATGTTTTCTTTGGATGGCGCGCGCCAATTTTTTCGCTCTTTTGGCGGGACTGGTGAATATTTTAGAAATCTCGACATCGTCGAGACTCGCCACTATATCGTCGAGCTGGGAGAATCCGAGCTCGGTGAGGGGAGAATCGCTCCTCCCCACGAGTTCACCGGTGACATTCGCCTGAGTTTGAGTATGTCTGATGAATATGATTTTTTGATCTGAAAGAGAGCCCATGTACCTTCACCCAAAATAGTATGAATAACCCAATCGTGACAACTTCTGTAATGATACAGGTATACATCGCACCACCGGGCAATTCAACCATCGTATTCTTATAGCGAATCTTTCGTGTATCCAACGAGCTCCTTGAGGTGGCGGACTTCGCCGTCGGACAATAAACGCCATCGGCCTTGAGGCAAATTGCCCAGTTCGATGTCGGCGAACCGCATGCGTGTCAAAGCGAGAGCGGAATGATGCACAAAGCTGAACATTCTTCTCACTTGGCGCTTTCTTCCCTCGCTGATGGTGATATCGACGACGCTCGAAGTTCGCATGGTTTCGATGATCTCGACATGCGCGCGTGCGGTCGGGCCATCATCAAGCGTCACCCCTTCTCGCAGTTTATCGGCATCTTCTTCGGCGAACTGCCCGTCCACGGTGGCACGATAGGCTTTGTTGACTTTCCATTTCGGGTGTAAGAGTCGATGAGAGAGTTCTCCGTCGGTCATAAAAAGCAACAGACCGGTAGTATCGAAATCGAGTCTCCCCACGGGGAATAAGCCGGGATATTCTTTTGTCGGAACGTAGTCTGAAACCGTCGGGCGTTCGTAAGGATCGATCATGGTCGACACGACTCCGGTCGGTTTATTCAGCATGAGATAAATGCTGTTGTCGACGAGTTCGATTTTCTTGCCGTCGAGACAGATGACATCGATGTCGGGATCTATTTTTGAGCCCAGCTCGGTCACCGTCTCCCCGTTCACGCTGACGCGACCTGCGGTCATGAGGTCCTCGCTACCGCGCCGAGAAGCCACTCCGCTTCGAGCCAAAAACTTTTGAAGGCGCATGGAGAGCATCAGTCGACCTCTATGATGTCGTCCATGGTGTCCGAATCATCTTTTTGTCCGTACGAGTCTGCGATGTTCTCATCGATTTCCTCATCGCCCGTAGCGGTATCGGACTCGACGCCGAGACGCTTTTTTATGACGCTCTTAGTGGAATCGTCGGGCGCAAAATCTTCGAGCGGAGGCAGGCCTCCGATATCTTTCATGCCGAACTTTTCGAGAAAAGTTCTCGTAGTTCCGTACAATATGGCATTGCCTTGGTTCCGATCGCGACCGGTCTCGCGAACGAGCCCTTTCTCGATGAGAGAGGAAACGACACCCTCTGAGTTGACACCGCGAATCGCGTTGATGCCGGCACGAGTCACCGGCTGATGGTAGGCGATCACGGCAAGCGCTTCAAGCGCGGCCTGCGAAAGCCGCCGTGTGTCCCATGATAAAACATAGGACTCAATGAGCTCGTGAAAAGCGGGGTGAGTGAAAAGCCTCCATCCACCTGCAACCTCGCGAAGTTGAAAGCCGCGATTTTGCTCACGATATTCTTGCGCGAGATTCGCAAGTTCAGAATCAATCTCTCCCGCAGAAACATCGAGAACTTTTGCGAGACGGACACCTGAGACAGGTTCATCGCTGACGAAAAGCAGCGCCTCGAGAGCACCTTTGATATTACTTGTAGTCATCAAAATCCTCCTCGATGCCGAGCATCTTTGTTTGGTCGTCGTCAACTCGTATTATCTCGATATCCCCGAAGGGGCTCGTTTGGATGATCATGCATATGCCCCGTTTGTAAAGTTCGAGAATCGCCAAAAAAGTCACAATGACGATTTTCACGTCCGCACCCGACGCGATGAGCTCACTAAAATGCAGAGTTTCGGCAGTATGCAACCGAACGCGAATCGACTCGGCGTGATCCTCGAGAGATATCGGCAAAGGAGCGACATGTTCGGCTTCGAGGAGAAATACATTCCTCTTGAACTCCAAATCCGCACATATGGTAGCAAGCGAATGAAGCGTGAGCCCCTCGAGATAATCGGGCATCAGCTCGAGGAAATCGCTCTCGAGCCCCGCTTGTCGTGCGTGCATACGCCCTTCCGTCTCGAGACGAGATCCGAATTCGATGGCGATGTTTTTAAACTGTTTGTAGATTACGAGCCGCTCCACGAGAATCGAACGCATTTCTTCGGGCGGTAAGTCATCGAGTTCGTCACCGAGATACAATTCGCCTTTAGGAAACATCGAAGCTGCTTTTATCTCGAGAAGCGTGGCGGCGAGCAATAAAAACTCACTGGCCACATCGAGGTCGAGATCCCGCATTTGCTCGATATGCCCGATATATTCATCGGCGATTTCCGTCAATGAAATCGCATTGATATCGAGCTTCTGACGCGAGACGAGATGCAGCAAAAGGTCGAAAGGACCTTCGAACACTTCAGTTTTTACCGAATAAGTAGTCACGCGGGTTCCTTAAAGAAACGAAGGTGCGGTATCCCCGAGTTCGGATTTCTCGTGGTTTATGTCGTCAGTCAGCTCGGTCTTCGGATCGAGCCCTATCAACTCACGCACAGAACTGACCGTATGCTTTGCGACCGGTCGGGCCTTGTGCGCTCCGGCGGCAAGAACCTCACGTGCGAAGTTCGAGTCCTTTGCAAGTTCTGCACGGCGAGCCTGAAAAGGAGCCAAATATGCGATAAGTTCCTCGGCGATTTTGCGTTTATGGGCGACGCAACCGCATTCGGCGCACCTGCAACACGACTCCCACTCGGCGATTTCTCGACCGTCGGCGATGAGCTTATGAATTTGGTGCAACGGACAAATGTCGGGGTTACCGGGGTCGGTCTTAAGCTTGCGCGCGGGATCGGTCATAAAGCCCATGACCGTCTTTTGTATGACATCGGGAGAGTCCGAAATATATATCGAGTTATGGTAACTCTTCGACATTTTTCTCCCGTCGCTTCCGGGCACCCGTGCGCCCACCTGCGCGATGACGGCTTGCGGCTCGATAAGCAACCGGCCGTAGGTATTGTTGAAGCGACGCACAATTTCGCGCGTCAACTCGAGGTGAGGCAGTTGATCCTCACCGACGGGAACGCCAGCGGCCGCCATGATGGCGATATCAGCCGCCATTAAAGACGGATAGAGGAAAAATCCGACATTGCCTAAATCCTTGTCCGATATTTGAGCGCGCTGTTCTTTGTAGCTCGGAGTGCGCTCGAGCCATGACATCGGAAGAACCATGTTGAAATAGAGATCGAGCTCGGTGACCTCGGGGATATCGCTTTGACGATAGATGGTGCATTTTCCAGGATCGAGTCCGGCGGCGCACCAGTCGAGAACCATCTCCTCGGTATAACGCGCGATATCACCCGGATTCTGCCAGTCACTCGTGAGAGCGTGCAGATCGGCTACGAAGTAATAGGCCTCATGGGTATCTTGCAGCTTGAGCATGTTTTGAAGATTGCCGAACCAATGACCGAGATGGAGCTTGCCTGTCGGTCGATATCCGGTGACGATACGTGATTTTCCCATGGAATAGCCTTTCGTTTCTCATTTTCTTTAAGCACAGATGTCTGCGCGTATTCGTAACTGAATAATCATACCGTATCAGGTGATATGACGCGTCTTATCATGCGCCCACGAGGAAGTTGAAAACAGGTGTGACCGTCAATACCAGATATGCGTTGAAAACCTGCGGAAAAAACCAAATCGTCGCCATGATGATGACGAATCCGTAGGGTTCGAGTCGATGATAGGCATCCCGAGCCTTCGTCGGCAAAAACCTTTGCACGACGCGGGAACCGTCGAGCGGAGGAAGCGGAATGAGGTTGAAAAATGCGAGCACGAGGTTCATGAACGCCATGTAGCTCAAAAGATAGGCGACCACGGCGATAAACGTACTCGAAGTACCGGCGACGAAGCCGATTCCGCGATATGCGACACCGGCAAGAATCGCCAAACCGATGTTGGTCATCGGACCGGCAATGCCGGTGATGAGCATTCCACTTCGCTCGTTTTTGAATCGTCTGGGATTGATGGGCACGGGTTTGGCATAGCCGAATGCGAAAGAGCCTTGCGAAATCAGGAGCATCGCGGCAGGCATGATGATGGTGCCGAACGGATCGATGTGCTTAAGCGGATTGAGCGAAAGACGATGGGCATCTTTGGCTGTCGTGTCCCCCATCTTGAGCGCAGCATATCCATGAGAAATCTCATGCAAAATAATCGAACCGAACAAAATCAGCAATTTCGCAGCCCACAAAGCGATATTTGCCACTGTGCTCATACCGGTTAATTGAAACAATCTCTGTTCTCCTTAAGTGTCGCTCGCATTTCATCGCTGAACTGCGCGGGTGTCAGCTTATCGAACGCGCGGGCCACGAGTGCCTGTCGCGCAAGATACTTTGTGTCGTCATCAATATCGAAACCGAATCGTTTCGCCTGCGTTATGGCTCGGACGAGACGGGTCGGATCATCTTTGAAAGATTCTTCGTGCAACACACGTATCTTTTGATCAACGATATCATCATAGCCGTTGAAGGGGTCGATTATCATTTCGGCGACTACGTCGAAGGCAAGGGCGTTGACGGTGAAATCACGACGCGCGAGATCCCACTGTATCGGTATGTTGTTAAACGAAACTTCGGGATACGGGCGCCCGGCAGAATAATCTTCAGCTCGCAATTGGGCGAGATCGAACTCGATCTGCGAGCGCGACGCCTCATCGTAATAGGAAACTCTCGCCGTATTGAGATTCTTGTTCACTCGAATGATTTTAAAGTCTTCCGATGTGTCCAGGCAACCGAGCAACAGCATCAAGTCACCGGAAAACGCGATATCCATATCACTCTTGCTATTCGCAACGCCCAAGTACGTATCACGCACCATCCCGCCGACGACATAAAAATGAAATCTCGATCCGATGTGCCCAAAACGTGCAGCATCCATCATTGCCGAGACGACGGTGCCGAGAGTAAACGGAAAGTCGATGAGTTTGAGATTTTTCGATTTGAATTCGTATTCCATATTACCTGCACAACCAAGAGTAGACTGCTTTTCCGACCATCTCGAAATCATCTGATTTCGTGTCGATGAAACTGTGATCGTCATTTTTGGTGAACATCAAAACGGGAACATATTCCCTCGTGTGATCGCTTCCTTCATAGGTGGGGTCGCATCCGTGATCAGCGGTGATGATGAGTAAATCGCGCTCGGTAAGCGCATTCATCAAACGTGGAAGCCATGCATCGAAATGTTCAAGACCTTCTTTATACGCTTTTACATCGCGCCGGTGTCCCCATAGCATATCGAAATCCACGAGATTTGCAAAAATAAACCCCGTATCGTGGGTTGAAAGCTGCTCCATAACAGTTGTCATGCCATCGTCGTTTGAGACGGTCGGATGAGACTCACTTATTCCTCTACCGCAAAAAATGTCTGAGATTTTCCCTATTCCGACAACCTCCACTCCCTTTTTTCGGAGTTTATCGAGCACCGTTTCGCTCGGTGGCAAAACAGCGAAATCATGCCGATGTGAAGTTCTCGAAAAACCGGTTATACCGTTACCGACAAACGGCCGAGCGATAACCCGTCCGACGGTATGTCGACCGACCAGTATTTCATTTCTGACGATTTCGCAGATTTCATAGAGTTTTTCGCGCGAGACGATGTCTTCATGGGCGGCAATCTGAAAAACGCTATCGGCACTCGTGTACACGATGAGATCGCCTGTCTGACAATGTCGCTCCCCGAGGCGCTCGATGATTTCCGTTCCGCTGGCGGCAACATTCCCCAAGTATCCATAACCGGTGAGCTCGACGAACCGATCCATGACTTCACGCGGAAATCCCTGAGGATATACCGGAAAGGGCTGATCGAGCTTCAGACCCATGAGCTCCCAATGGCCGGTTGTGGTGTCCTTCCCCGCACTGATTTCAGCAAGTTTTTTATGACAAAATGCGCGGGGCTCGATCTTCGCCTCACCGCCGGGAATCTCGAGGATATGGCCGATACCGAGTTCGCGAAGATTCGGAATCGAAAGCCCGCCTTCGACCTGTGCGATATGAAGAAGCGTGTTCGCATGTGCATCCCCGTATGCATCCGCATCGGGAAGCGCCCCGCATCCCACGCTATCGGCAACGATTACAATCGCTCTGCATTTTGTTCCCCCGCCATCTTGAGCAGAGATTTCCTTCACCTCGCCATGTCCCTCGTATACCTCGTCATTCATTCGAATTCGGTCCGAATTTCGCAATTTTTTCCGTAACGTGCAACCACGCTTTTTCAAGCTCGGGAATCTGTCTCTTCAAATCCGTAAATTCTTTCATGGCCGCATCGTAAACGACCTTATCCAAATAAAAATCGGGATTCGCCATGAACACGAGAAGTTCATCCTGACGCTCCGTGGCACGAGCGAGGTTGCTCTCGGTTTCTCGAAGCTCCTCCTTCAAGGAACCAGTTTGCCGATAAGCGACATTCCGCGCCTCGGCTTCCGCGCGCTTTTGTTCTTTTGTTTTACGTGACGGCACCGGCTTTGCAGAAACAGATTCTTTTACCGTCGGTTTGATGGAGAGCGCTTTTCCTTGACTTACAGATTGAGCACCGACATCCTCCGTCAAAGATTTCTTATACAGGTAGTACTCATAATCGCCGTCATACAACGTGACCGTGCCGTTATCCACTTCGACTATTTTCGTCGCGACGTTTTTGATTAACTGACGGTCGTGTGTGATGAGCGCAAAGGTGCCTTCGAAATTTTTGAGGGAATGCTCCAACACAGAGACCGACGCAATATCGAGGTGGTTCGTCGGCTCGTCGAGACACAAAAACGGAGCCGGTTTCACAAGCATTTTCGCCAAAGCGAGACGAGCGCGCTCTCCACCCGACAAAACATCGATATGCTTATCGACATCGTTTCCGGGGAACAGGAATGCACCGAGCAAAGTCCTGACTTGACTCTGGGTCCATCCATCGGCCACGTAATCCAGTTCTTGGTATACCGTATTTTCAGGGTTGAGTGCCTCTAATTGATGCTGCGCGAAATATGCACTGTAGACATGCACGCCGAGTTCACGCGTTCCGGCATCGGGGGCCAAAACACCGGCCAGCATTTTGAGCAATGTCGATTTACCGGCACCGTTCGGGCCGACGAGAGCGACTTTATCACCGCGATAGAGTTTGAAGTCGAGCGAATCGTATACCACATTGTCGCCGTAGGCCTTTGAAACCGCATTGAGCGCGATAACCAGCTCTCCGGTGCGTTGCGGTTGAGGAAAGTTGAAATGGACCTCTTGAGCGCGCTCCGGAACCTCGACAAGCTCGGCGCGAATCGATGCGATCTTGCGAATGCGCTCTTGAGCCGCCTTAGCCTTCGTTGCCTTGGAGCGAAATCGGTCTACGAACTCCTGCATATGAGCCATTTCTTTGAGCTGTGCCGCGAGCTTTACCTCGAGTTGCTCGATTCTCGTCTCTCTTTGGATGAGATAATCGGAATAATTTCCATGGTACATGGAAAGCGCTTTATTGCTCAGCTCGGCGACTCTCGTGACAATATCATCCATGAATGAACGGTCGTGGCTCACAATGACAATCGCTCCGTCGTAGGAACGCAAGAAACTTTCCAACCATGTCACGCTCGCCAAATCGAGGTGGTTCGTCGGTTCGTCGAGGAGCAAGATATCGGGATTTTTCAGCAGGAGGCGCCCCAGCGCGATACGCATCTGCCACCCTCCGCTGAATTCGTCCACGTTGCGATCGACGTCTTCAGGCGAGAAGCCGAGACCTCCGAGAACCGCTTTCGCCCGCGACTCGAGCGAGTAGCCACCGGCGAGTTCGAAACGCTCCTGGAGATGACCGTACTCCTCGAGAAGTTTTTCCTGGTCTTCCTCATCGCCGACGGCCAAGTCTTGCTCTAAAACGGTCAAGCGATGCTCCATCGCCTCGAATTCGTCAATCGTCGACATGACGGCGCGAAGCACCGTCGAACTTTGGATTTCAATTGCCTCTTGTTCGAGATAACCGAGAACGACGCCTTTTCCGACCGTGATGTTACCGCTATCATAGCCGGTGCAGTGAGTGATGATGTTGAGTAATGTTGTTTTACCGGCTCCGTTTGCTCCGACGAGAGCCAAGCGGTCTCTCGCACCGACCTTGAAGCTGACGTTATCGAACAGAATTCTGTCACCGAATGATTTTTGTATTGAATCGACATTTAATAGCATAGTGTTAAAATTCCTCAATTTCATACCCGTGGGGATGGAGCTCATGCCACGCACAGGCGTGGTCGATGATTTCTTCAATTTTTCCGTAGCGAGGATACCACCCGAACCGCTCGTTCGCTCTGTCAGACGAAGCAATCAGCATTGCAGGGTCGCCTTTGCGAGCCGGTCCGTAGTGTATGCGCCTCTTTGTATCCTCGGCGTCAAGACCAAGCGCCTTTCCCGTCGCATATACAACCTCATTGTTTGAGAATCCCGTACCGTTCCCCAGATTGTATACGCCGCCGACTTCGCCTCGCCCGAGTGCTTGCAGCGCCATCGCATGGGCCTGTGCCAAATCACAAACGTGAATGTAATCACGGACACACGTTCCATCGGACGTCGGATATTCGTTTCCGAAAATGGTAATCTTTCGCACACGATCCTCACTCGTAGCGATGGCGTTCCCGCCATCTTTTGTAGAGAGGTTCCCACCGACAGACAGCGCACGTATCACATTAGGAATCAAATGCGTTTCAGGATCGTGCGCTTCGCCGATCGAGGCATCAGGCCACGCACCGGCGACATTGAAATAACGAAAGCGGATGGATTCCAGCCCGTAATCGATACTGTAGGCATCGAGAAGACGCTCGAAAGCCAGTTTACTCTCACCGTAAGGATTAATCGGATGAAGTGGCGAATCTTCATCAATCGGCACGGTCTCGGGACGACCGTATACCGCCGCGGTCGAGGAAAACACCATCTTTAAGATATCTTGTTCGATCATGGCGTCGAGTAAAACCCGTGCATTTTCTACGTTGTTGTGGAAATATTTCTCAGGATATTCAACGGACTCCCCCACTTCGATGTAGCCGGCGAGATGCATAACGGCATCGACATTTTCAAGAAGCGGCACAATCGTGTCTTTATCTCCGATATTTCCTTTCACGAACCGTGCGCGCGAATCGACGGCAGACCGATTGCCGTTTTCCAAAGAATCGATGACGATGCAATCGTGCCCGGCATCCAAAAGAGACTTGACGGTAACCGAACCTATGTAGCCGGCTCCGCCGGTGACTAAAATTTTCACATACGCCTTCTTTTTTAGAGAACACAATTGTAACGTGTTACACACGTATAAAAAAAGACCTCGAAGATGAGGTCTTATGAAATTTCGTGGCTCCCCGGGTAGGACTCGAACCTACAACCCTCTGATTAACAGTCAGATGCTCTGCCAATTGAGCTACCGAGGAATGAGTTTTGCACGAGAAGAAAGTATACTGCATTACCTCAGTTTGTATCAAGTAAAATGCCCATAAATCTGCTAAAATCTTTTGGTATCGAAACGCATCGGGCCCATGGCGCAACGGTTAGCGCAAAGGACTCATAATCCTTCGGTTGCAGGTTCGAATCCTGCTGGGCCCACCATTTTCATAGCCTCTGACCTGCTGTTTTCTTTTTAACCGAATTTTTCGCAAGAAAAAAAGGTTACAAAAGGGCACAGCAGGTCTTGTCATTCGCCTCTATTCACTCTTCACCAAATCCGAGCTGATGATATAGCGATCCGGTGCGCTACCGACAAAATGGAATGGATAGCAGGTGGTAAGCGTCAATACAGCATGATCGGTTGGTACAATAACCGTCCTGTCGTCTTTGTCGACGATGCGGGTGCCACTGATCTTATAAGTGAAGGTACCCGTCACCGTCCGGACGACCAGTCGGTTGCCTATCTTAAGTTTTCCTAAACCAGCAAAGATTGTATCTCGATGTCCCGAAAGAACACAGTTGTCGTTTATTCCAGGCAGAACACTTTGAATATAATGCCCCACACCCTTTTTCAAGTCATCTTCGCCAGTTCCCTCAATAATAGGAAACTTCTTCCCCAAGGCGGGAATCGATAAAGTTCCTACCGTATCGCCCTCCTGAAAAGCTACCGGCGCAACCGATCGGGTAGTTTCAACAGATCGGGTAGTTGCAACCGCAGGAACGGTTTTGTCAGAAACAACACGGGACGATTGTGCACAGATATTCATCACTGCCCAACAAACACACCCTATTCCAAGAACCAAGAGCCCCACGAACAGTATAAGGAGAACAGTGGTTCTTCTATGTAACCTTCTACGTGACGACCGAGTCGCGTCACTCATGGACCCTTCTCTTCATGATTATCCGCCAGCAACCCACAACTCCGACGAACGTCAGCGCAACGCCCGCAAGAAGGATGTTGTACCACGGAGTAGCTGTTTTAGGAAGCTTTCCGCCCGAAATCGTTCCGCCGGTGCCTGATTCGGAGTTCACGGTAACGGTAACAGATGCAGTATCGGTAGCCGTTGCACCGCTGAATTCACCCGTGGCGGTGACGGTGTTCGTCGTGGTCGCATCAAGGTAAACCGTGGCGGTGTATACCCACGTCTCACTGGGGTCGAGGAGGTTATCGCCGTTGACATCGCCAGAGACGCGTGTCAGAGAACCGATCTTGTCATCGGTCACGGTCACGTTGCTCAATGCATCCGCACCGGGGTTTTTCACTGTGTAGGTATAGGTGACGTTACCCGGCCCAGAATTCAGAGCTGAAGGATCCGCCACTTTGCTCACGCTGATTCCGCAAATATCGTTTGTGATGGTGTTGGTGTCAAGAGTGACCTCACCGTTCCTTGCCAACAACTGCCCACGTACCGTAGCGCCATTCTGTGCCGCAATGGAGGTAAGCGCAAGGATACGTCCTACGAAGTGTGAATTCGTTCCCAGGGTCGCAGAACTTCCCACCTGCCAGAAAACCTTACAGGGCAAAGCACTGTCGATACGACTGACGTTGCTGCCCGACCCCGTGATGAGCGTTGTGGCGGTCTGGAATATGAAGACGGCATTCGGATCACCTTGTGCGTCAAGCGTGAGAGTACCTGTTATCTGGAACGCTCCACTTGTCGATCGGTATACACCTGGTTTTAAGGTCTTCCCGCCAAGCTCGGACCCGATTGTGGTAAAAGGCGTTCTTCCTGCGGCATCGAGGTAGGCAGCCGTTAGAGCATCTTGTGCCTCGCCAGCAAGAGTATCGGCCAAGTGGACCGCACCGTTTATTTGCGTCACCTGTGCCTGCCCGGTAAACGCACTACCGGAAAATACTCCGGCATCTCCGCCCGCATTTCCGCGAATTGTCGTTGGCCCAGTATTGGTAATCGTCTGACCTGCTAAGACTGCAAAAGTAGAAGCCGTCCCGAGCTCCACAGTCGGCTGAGCTGCGAAACTTGGCAGAGGTTGAATGCCCATGAACACCAGCAACAGCGCCGACACCACTACCGAGTTTCCTATCTTTCTGAGTATTCTTACCATTCGGTCCGCCTCACAATCGATAACTTTTCTACAGTTTATAATCTTTCCGTAGTTTACGCCCTTGAAAGGTTACCGTCAATGTGAACTTGAACCTTCATGACCGCAACCTACTCCAAGAAATCGCGCAACTTGCTGGAATGGCTCGGATGACGGAGCTTGTTCAAAGTCTTGGATTCTATCTGACGAATGCGCTCACGAGTGACTTCGAACTTTTTCCCCACCTCTTCAAGCGTGCGAGGATGACCGTCTTTGAGTCCGAAACGCAATTCGATGACTTCGCGCTCACGTTCTGTGAGCTCACCGAGCACTTCGTCGAGCGCCTCCTGAAGAAGCGTGAAGCTGGCTGCTTCCGCAGGTCCCTGAATAAGTTCGTCTTCGAGAAAGTCACCGAGCTGGCTGTCCTCCTCTTCACCGATAGGAGTTTCGAGCGAAACGGGTTCTTGGCTTATTTTGAGAATTTCGCGCACCCTATCCGCCGTAAGCTCCATGCGCTCGCCGATTTGTTCCGGCGTCGGGTCTTGTCCGAGCTCTTGAACGAGCTGGCGCTGAATGCGGCTGAGTTTGTTGATGGTTTCAACCATGTGAACGGGAATTCGTATGGTTCTCGCCTGGTCGGCGATTGCGCGCGTGATCGCTTGACGAATCCACCACGTCGCATAGGTGGAGAACTTGAATCCCTTACGATAATCGAATTTTTCGACAGCCCTGATGAGACCGAGGTTTCCCTCTTGGATGAGATCGAGGAAGGCCATACCGCGACCGACATATTTTTTTGCAATCGACACGACGAGACGTAGGTTCGCCTCGACGAGTTTCGCCTTCGCCTCCAAGCCGATTTGCTCTTGCTGCATTAAGATTCTCATTTTCCCGCGCGATATTTTCTTAGAAAATACCCCATAGTGCTCATCTGCTGCGGCAAGGAGTTCAAACCCCGCGTGACGATACGCCAGGGCCTGTTCGACCATTTGGTCGATTTCAGAATCATCACTTTCGGGAATGGTCGCAAGCTTTTTAATGTCATCCGCGAGTGTCGTAATATAGCTGCGACATTTCACCGTGGCATCGAGTCGATTCTGAGATTCAAGACGAACGAGTTCGATTTCATCGAGCATCGTTTCATCGACTTCCTCGACAACGGCAATCGAAGGCTCATCGAGAGGAACAAAATCGGAAGTCTTGTCCAGCACCGTACTTCGAAGATAGCTTCCACCGAACTCGTCGGTTTTCCTGCAATACTTTTTAATAGCTACGATGAGACTGTTGAATCCGTTTTTCAAAAGTGTGATTTCATCGGGAATTCCGTCGATGGATTCGAGCTTTTTAGCCGCCTCGATTCCGGCTTCGATTTTTTTAGCGAAGTCTTTTTCTTCCTCGGCTTTCAAGAGTTTTACTTTACCGATTTCTTTGAGATACATGCGCACCGAGTCAGCGGATTTGGCGCTTGTCGCCGCAGCATCCGACTTAGCTTTCGCGCGGGCCCTCGACTTGCTTTTCGCTTTCGCGCTCCGCTGAGAGCTGCTGAGTATCGAGTTTATTTCTTTAATCTCGACATCTGCGCTGGACTTTTTATAATGGAATTCATCGTCGGAGTCCTCATCATCGATTCCACCGCTCGGTTCAAGCACATCGGAATCAGAAAAGTCAGACCCCGAATCATCGACATCTTCGCTTTCAATGATTTCGTTTACTTCTTCTGAGTCGATGTCTTCCGTCGCTATTTCATCTGAAATTAAGATTCCGGCATCACTTATAACCTGATAGACTGCATCGGCATCGAGTTCCGGGCCGCCTACATTGACGAGTTTTGTTTGAATGAGATCGTCTGAGAGTGAACCTTGTTCTTTTCCTTTTTTTATGAGGCCGTCCACAACCGGTTGCATCGCTCCGAAATCATGAGGTGCCGGGAGCTTTGTTTTTGCCGACTTGGCAGACTTTCTCTTGACCGGAACACTCTTTGAAGAGCTTTTACTCGACGATTTTGTCTTCTTTTCCATGATAGTTTCCTTGTGATCGGCTTTTTTAGTAACCGCTTTCTTAGCCGAAGTCTTGCCTTCGGACACTACTTTTTCTTCTTTTGGCACGTCGCTACTTCCTTCGATAGATTTTGCGCTCAACGATGTGAATATACGCATAAATACTTAAAACTACTGCAAAGAATAAGAATTCTACAAAGTTCGTATGCTTATTTTAGCTGAGGTGTCTTTTCGTTCGCAAAAAACTGAGTTCGAGCTGCGTCTTTGCAATCGTGCGGATGAGCTCCACTCTTTCATCGGGCCGGGAGGTCTCATCCTTAAGCTTTGCGGTATTGTGAGCGACTTCGCGTTCCATTGAAGTTTCCTTCATCCGCAGGACCATCTCCTCGACCAAACTTTTCATTTTCGTTTCATCCATTTGAGTGAAGTTGAAAGTCGAGATGAATGCGTCGCTACCGGGAAACGCATCGGTCAAACGAGAGACGGCCGCTCCGATATCGCTTTGCTTGAGTTCCCCCGATAGCAAGGAAAACATCTGACGATATATCTGCGATACGAACATATCCGTTTCGACATTTTGAGCGAGAAAATTGCGTGCTCTTTTGTCCAATACCATAAACGCGATAATTTCTTGAGCGAGCCGCTCATCCGAAGTCGCTTCTTTTCCGAGCACAAACAAATTCGTGCCCGATTTTATGACAACTCCTTGCTCGTCGGGTACCGAATGATTCGGCATCGTGTTCTTCTGATTGGCCAAAGCATCAAGTATCTGGGAAAGCTCGACACGCACACCGCTCGCCCACAACTTATCGACGATGTATTGGGCATAATCGGTGGCCATCACCGAACCTTTTATCGGAACTAATATCGAAGTGCAATCATTTATCGCTCTTTGCCGTTCCTCGGGGCGCGAAAGATCCCACCTGGAAAGTCTCCTATCGATCGCAAAGCGAATGAGGGGAACAGCCGTCTTGAGCAATTTTGAAAACTCCTGCGCTCCCCCTTCACTCGATGCTATATCTGCAGGATCGGTCCCGGCCGGCAACACGACGACATCGAGCACAATCGGATTTGCACTCGATTCGACGGTAATGGTCTGGTCGATGAATTCGACAGCGCGATCAGCGGCTCTCAGACCGGCTTCATCACCGTCGAAAATGTATATGATTCTTATGGCGAAGCGCGAAAGGAGCTTGATGTGTTCTGAGGTAAGCGCCGTTCCAAGCGTTGCGACCGCATTGACGATTCCTGATTTCGAGAGCGCAATGACATCGGTGTATCCTTCGACAACCACCGCCGTCTTGCTCTTCAATATCTCAGGCTTCGCTTTGTCTATTCCATACATATTACGTGATTTATGAAATATCGGAGTATCGCTCGAGTTGAGGTACTTCGGATTGCCCTGTCCGATGACACGGCCTCCGAATGCTATCACGCGTCCTGACACGTCACGTATGGGAAACATCACCCTATTATAAAATCTATCCCTCAGTTGCAGCCCGGAGCGTATACCGACATTGGCCGATTCAATCGCCTTATCGCTATGCCCTTTCTTCTTCAAATGTGCGACAAGCGAACCGTTTCCGGGGGCAAAGCCGAGCTGCCAGGTTTTTGAAATCTCACTCCCGAAACCTCGACTTCCGAGATAAGAACGAGCCGCATCAGCCTCAGGACTTCTCAGGCCGTTGAGCATGTCATGATAAAACGTCGCCGTATCTTCACACACGGAACGCACTTGCGAAACGAACCCCGCCACATTATTTTGTCCCTCGGTGGCTTCCAGTTCGATATGCGCACGCTCGGCGAGTACCCTGACCGCTTCGGGGAACTCAAGCGATTCGGTGAGTTGCAGAAATTTGAATGCATCGCCATGTTCGTGACAGCCGAAACAGTAGAACAACCCCGAAGTCGGGTCGACTTTGAAAGACGGCGTCTTCTCACCGTGGAACGGACAGCAACCCCAGAATACTCCGGACTTTTGCTTCAGAACGATTCGCTCGCCGATAAGCGAAACGATGTCTGTTGCTTCACGAACTTTTTCTATGTCTTCATCTGTGATTCGAGCCATAGAACAATTGTACCTTAAACTGCATAAACCCCCGCTGTACAGCGCGGGGGTTTATGCGTGATTCGAATATGCGTATTACAAATTACGTATGCGTATTATTTTGCGATTACGTGAATGGTGTTGAAAAGCGGAACGAACACCAAAGCGACTACGGTCATCAACTTGATCAAGATGTTCATCGAAGGACCTGAAGTGTCTTTGAAGGGGTCACCGACGGTGTCACCGACAACGGCAGCCTTATGGGCCGCCGAGCCCTTACCACCGTGAGCACCGCCTTCAATATATTTCTTTGCGTTATCCCAAGCACCACCTGCATTGGCCATGAAAATAGCGAGCAAGAATCCGGTGACCAGAGCGCCGGCGAGAAGACCGGCGAGAAAATCGAGGTTTAAAATACCGGCTACGACGGGAACGACGACGGCGATGACGCCGGGGCCGACCATCTCTTTTAAGGCGGCTTTGGTGGAGATATCGACGCAAGCCGCATAATCCGGTTTGGCTTCATACTCCATGATTCCGACAATCTCTTTGAACTGGCGACGAACCTCGATAATCATTGCGTTAGCGGCACGACCGACGGCATTCATCGTCAAAGCTCCGAACAGGAACGGCAACATACCGCCCACGAAGAGACCGGCGATTACCCATGGGTTCTCAAGAGACATGTTTATAGGAACAGTCAGTCCTTGGCGGAATGCAACGAACAAAGCAAGCGCGGTGAGACCGGCGGAGCCGATTGCAAAGCCCTTGGCGATGGCTGCCGTCGTGTTTCCGACGGAGTCGAGAGAATCGGTGATTTCGCGAATATCATCGCCCATGTGTGCCATTTCGGCGATACCACCGGCGTTATCGGCAACAGGTCCGTAAGCATCGACGCCGACGGTGATGGCTGTGATGGAAAGCATACCGAGCGCCGCTAAACCGATTCCGTAAATACCGGAAATATCGTTCGATGGCACCGCCTTGTTTCCGAAAATGTAGGAAACGATGATGGCAATGGCGACGATGATGACTGGAACGACAGTCGACATCATGCCTACGCCGAGGCCGGAAATGATATTGGTGGCGGCACCTGTTTCGGATGCATCCGCAATCCCTTGTACCGGCTTGTATTCATCTGAGCAGAAGTACTCGGTTACACGGCCTATACCGAGACCGGCGAGAAGGCCGATGACGACGGCACCGAAGAACCAAATTCGAGCTACTTCGGTTGTTTGTGCCCAATAGTATATAAGGCCGCCCATTGCGATGATTTCAAGACCTGCGGCGATATAAGTTCCTTTATTGAGCGCATTGTGAAGGTTCGCACCTTTCTTCGCGCGCACGAAGAACAATCCGATAATCGAAGCGAGAATGCCCATGGCGGCGATAAGCAACGGAATGGCGATACCGAAGAAAAGGTCACCGGTTCCGTCTTTCATACCGGCAAAACCCGAACCGGATCCGGCCCAGATCGAAACCGCCAAAATCATGGGAGCGACAATCGAGCCGACATAAGACTCGAAGAGATCTGCACCCATTCCGGCTACGTCACCGACGTTATCACCGACGTTATCTGCGATAACAGCGGGGTTGCGAGGATCGTCTTCGGGAATACCGGCTTCGACCTTTCCCACGAGGTCAGCTCCGACATCGGCTGCTTTCGTGTAGATTCCACCACCGACACGGGCGAAAAGGGCGACAGAAGAAGCACCCATTGAGAAACCTGAAATAATTTCTGCACCTTTCGAAAGGGCACCGAGTGAACCCGCTCCGAGTAAAAGAACGATAGCCCAGATGGCAAGTCCAAAAAGACCGAGACCGGCAACGACAAGCCCCATCGTCAGTCCTGAGCGAAACGCAACATTGAGTGCAACTTCGATACCCTTCGTTGCGCCTTGTGCCGTACGCGCATTCGCACGTGTGGCGACATGCATACCGATGAACCCGGCACCGACCGACAAAAGAGAACCGGTCACAAATGCAACTGCGGTAAGTGGAGTTGTGGCAAAACCGAGAACGGCAGCGACAACGACGATGAAGATGAAAAGTACTTTGTATTCAGCAAACAGAAACGCAAGAGCACCTTCTTGTATAGCTTCAGATATTTCTTGCATCTTTTTCGTCCCAGCATCTTGTTTAAGTACCCAAGATGCAAGATAAAAAGCGACCGCAAGACCCAGCACTGCGCAAAGAGGCGCCAACCAAGCCAACCAAGTCATACCTTACTCCCTTCCCATGAGCACAAATCATATGCACTCTTTTGAAAACTACCGTAGTGCCGCCCCCTAAAGGGAATCCACAAATCCTACATGAATTTGCCATCAATAACATTATCATAAACCCGTGCAAATGCACTATGCGAGTTGGACAAGCCGACCCTAAATACGCCAACTTTTCGGCACGAATATTTCTTCATATTGTTTCAGGGCATAACGATCGGTCATCCCGGCGACGAAATCGATGACTGCGCGAACATCGCATCCGTCGGAATGCACTCGATATTCGTGAGGAACATCGTCCATATGGTCGAGATAATAAAAGAATAACGACTCGATCAATCCGAGAGCCTTCGGCTCCTCCGACTTGGCACCCTGCGATAAATACACGTTATCAAACATCCATGAGCGCAACCCGAGCATAGCGTGTTCGACGGATGAAGACATGATGATTCTCTCTCGTCCGGCCGAATTTTCGACAAGGTCGCGCACGAGGGTGGTGATCCGATGAGGAGAGTTGTCACCGAGAACTTCGCAATATTCTTGCGGAAGGTTCTCCTCCGATATCACGCCGGCACGAAGCGCATCGTCGATGTCATGATTGATATAGGCGATGCGATCAGAAATTCGCACGATCTGCCCTTCGAGAGTTTTCGGAATGTGATTTCCACTGTGCCCCAATATTCCGTCACGCGTCTCCCAACATAAATTCAGTCCCTTGCCGTCGTACTCGAGACACTCGACAAGGCGTAACGATTGTTCGACGTGTTCGTAGTGCGTGGGAGCTTTGGGGTATTTCTCGCGATAATCTGACTGAATTTTTGAAAGCGCGCGGTTGAGAGCGGTTTCGCCCGTATGTCCGAATGGCGTATGCCCGAGATCGTGTCCCAACGCTATCGCCTCGGTAAGATCTTCATTCAGGCGAAGAGTACGGGCGACCGAGCGGGCGATTTGTGCAACCTCGAGAGTGTGCGTCAGCCTCGTCCGATAGTGATCCCCTTCCGCCGCCAAAAACACTTGAGTTTTATGAGAGAGTCTTCGCAAAGATTTGCAGTGGAGGATACGGTCGCGATCTCGTTGAAATTCCGTACGGTATATGTCGAGCGGTCGTACAACGACTCGACCTTTGGTGTCTGCGGACAAGGCGGCGTAGGGAGATAAGATATCCCGTTCGCGCTGCTCGATGTCCTCGCGTAAAAAAACGAGATTAGAAATGTCGTGGTCAGAATCCATGGGAGAGCTCCTTAGTTGTGCGATACATAAGTCTACCGCACGTCCCGGACACAAAAAAGTCCCCACGCATCGTACACGTGAGGACTTTTCATTCTTATGATTTGCGACTGACTTACTTCTTCTCCGCAAGCGCTGCCTGTGCGGCTGCGAGACGTGCGACCGGCACACGATAGGGTGAGCAGCTCACATAGGTCAGTCCGGCCTTTTGACACTTATGGATCGACTCCGGATCGCCGCCGTGCTCACCGCAGATTCCCAGATGAATAGCGGGATTTGCTTTGCGACCCTTCTCACAGGCGATTGCAACGAGTTGGGCGACGCCGTCGTCAAGTGTCTCAAACGGGTTGCGATCGAGAATCTTACGCTCGAGATAAGACGTCAGAAAGCTCGACTCGACATCGTCGCGGCTGAAGCCGAATGCTGTCTGAGTGAGATCGTTGGTGCCGAAGCTGAAGAAGTCGGCGACTTGCCCGATCTCATCGGCCGTGATTGCGGCGCGAGGAAGTTCGATCATGGTGCCGATGGGGATATCCACGTGTTGACCGGTTTCTTGCTCGACCTCGGCGATGACGGCCTCGGCTTCTGCACGAAGTGTCTCAAGTTCGGCCTTCAAGCTTA
The DNA here is from genome assembly GCA_016649875.1 of Coriobacteriia bacterium. NCBI lineage: Bacteria > Bacillati > Actinomycetota > Coriobacteriia > Coriobacteriia bacterium. The sequence goes on along the minus strand of JAENWW010000004.1, from coordinate 55,283 downwards.
CGAGCGGAATCATGATCTCGGGATGAGGATCTTTGCCGGCCGCTTTGAGCTGATGGGCCGCACGCGTAATCGAACGAACTTGCATGGCGTAAAGTTCGGGGAACACGATTCCCAGTCGACAACCGCGCATACCGAGCATCGGGTTTTGCTCGGAAAGTGCATCGATTTCGGCAAGAAGCTTCTTACCTTCGGCAAGCGCTCCGGCTGAATCACCGACAAGTTCACGTCGCACGAGCTCGACCTCGAGTTCGCGAGGATTATCCAAGAACTCGTGGAGAGGCGGATCGAGAAGACGCACCGTTACCGGCAGCCCGTCCATCGCCTCAAAGATTCCGAGATAGTCAGAAACTTGTACGTCGAGAAGTTTTGCAAGCGCGGCGTTGCGACCTTCATCAGAATCGGACAAGATGAAATCTTGGATGATGTCTTTACGCTCACCGAGGAACATATGCTCGGTACGAGTCAAGCCGATGCCTTCTGCGCCGAAATCACGAGATATTTTCGCATCCTCGGGGTTATCCGCGTTGGCATATACTCCGAGCGTACGAAACTCGTCGGCCCATTCGAGAATGGTTTCGAAATCTCCTGAAACCTCGGGCTCGACCAAGTCTGCATCGCCGAGAATCAAAATACCCGATGTTCCGTCGATTGAGATCGAATCGCCTTCTTTAATGACGATGTCGGTGCCGATGACGGAGGCTTGCTTCGCCTTTGTGTCGATTTTCAATTTATCGACACCGCATACGCACGGCTTGCCCATACCGCGTGCGATGACGGCTGCATGGGAAGTCTTTCCGCCGTGAGAAGTCAAAATGCCTTGTGCAGCGACCATGCCGTGCAAGTCGTCAGGAGTCGTCTCCCAGCGAACCAATACGACTCTTTCGCCACGTGCGGCGGCCGCTTCGGCGTCGTCGGCGGAAAAGACCGCCGTACCGACTGCTGCGCCGGGGCTTGCATTGAGCCCGCGCGCGACGACATCGTAGGTTCGCTTCGTGTCGAACGTCGGATGGAGAAGCTGGTCAAGCTGTGCCGGATTGATGCGGGATACCGCCTCTTCTTTCGAAATGGCTCCCTCTCCGACCAAGTCGACGGCGACTTTGAGCGCCGCACGTGCGGTACGCTTACCGACACGAGTCTGGAGCATCCAGAGCTTGCCTTGCTCGATGGTGAACTCGATATCGCACATATCGCGATATGCCTCTTCGAGAACGGCGAATACGTTATCAAGTTCTTCCCCGGCTTTTTCAAGACCCGGAAGAGTCTTTAATTTTGAAATAGGCTCCGTCAAACGAATGCCTGCCACGACGTCTTCGCCCTGGGCGTTCGTCAGGAAGTCACCGTAATATTCGTTGGTACCGTCAGCGGGATTTCTCGTGAATCCGACTCCGGTGGCAGACGTCTCGCCTTTGTTGCCGAAGACCATGGACTGAACGCTTACCGCAGTTCCGATGTCATCGGAGATTTTTTCCATGCGACGATAGTCACGCGCACGACGATTGTTCCAACTGCTGAAAACCGCCTCGATTGCCAAGTGGAGCTGTACATTGACGTCTTGAGGGAACGCAACTTTGCCGTCGATGACAAGAGAAGGAAAATCGTCTGCGGACACCTCTCGAGAAACGGTCGTTTTGAAATCTTCGACGAGATCTTTGAGGTCGTTTGCCGAAAGCTCGCTGTCATCGATCACTCCCGCTTGATGCTTTTTAACGGTGATGGCGTTTTCGAATTCGTCGCCTTCGACATTGAGAACGACGTTTGAGAACATTTGGATGAAGCGTCGATAGGAATCCCAAGCGAAACGCTCGTTACCCGTCTGGCTGATGAGACCGTGAATCGACTCGTCGTTAAGTCCGAGGTTGAGAATGGTATCCATCATACCCGGCATCGAAAATGCCGCACCGGAACGGACGGATACGAGAAGCGGGTCTTTGACGTCTCCGAGTTTCTTGCCCATTTTCGCCTCTAAATCAGCCGTATATGAAACGAGGTCAGCTTCGAGTTCATCGGGGAAAGAAGGTGGATTGGAATTGTAATACTCCATACAAGTTTGGCAACTGATGGTGTAACCGGGAGGAACAGGAAGTTCCATATTCGCCATTTCAGCGAGGTTTGCACCTTTACCACCGAGAATGAACTTCATTCCTTTGTTTCCTTCGGTGCGGTTCTCGCCTTGTGCGTCTTTTCCGAACGCGTAGACACGCTTAATATCAGACACGGCATCTCCCTTAAAAACTAAGACCCTACTTTGTACGTTTCGCCTCGACGATAAACGCGCAAAACCGACAGTAACGCAGTATCTTAACAAGCAAAAAACGCTACGAATTCCACGTAACGTATTTGCAATGATACAACAGATTATTCGAATCGCTCAACATATCGCAAAATCTCCTGGGCGACTTCTTCAATGGCTCGGTTGGCCGTATTGATCACAATGCAGCCCAACTTGCGCATGAGAGCACGCGCTTCTTCAAGCTCGCGCTCGACATGTTCGCGATCCGCATAATCGGGTACGAATGCGCCGAGTTCCTTCACACGGCCTTTACGAATGTCGAGAAGGACCTCCGGAGTCGACATCAAACCGAATATTTTTTTCGGATCGCAATCGAACAACTCATTGGGAGGCTCCACGCCCAACGCCAACGGGACATTCGCCGTGCGAACCCCCCTATAGGCCAAGTACATGGAGAGGGGCGTTTTCGAAGTTCTCGAAACACCGACGATGACCACGTCGGCTCGCAGAAGGCCATCCGGCCTGCGACCGTCGTCATGCGCAACCGAGTATTCCATCGCGTCGATGCGATCGAAATACTTTTGGTCGGTTCTGCGAAGTGCACCGACGAAGCTCGATGCATGTTGCGAGGTCATACGCTCGAGGCGCATAATCGTCTGACCTAAAACATCGATTCCTATCGCGCCGTCTTTGACGAGATCGTCCATCTCATCGTGTAGTTCACCGTGAGCAAACGTATACAAAAATAAATAGTTTTCTTCGCCGGCGTGCGTTTCGACGATTTGTCGCAACTGATGGACATCGCGAATCATCGTCGACTTTCTAATCACCACGTGAACACCGGGAAACTGCGAAGCAGCCGCCTTGGCAACCGATTCGCCCGTCTCTCCGACGGCATCGCTGATAATGTGAATCGTTATTTTTTCCGGGCTTGTCATCGTCACCTCGGCCTTTTCATACTCATATATATTGAACGAATCTTATTGAACGAGTCTTTTTTCGAACACGGGCAGACTTAAGAAAGTTTTGAAAAATCTGCGAACAAATCGAAGAGCTCCAAAAAGTTGTTGAGAAGAGCCATTCTGTTGTTCTTCAACGCTTCATCGGGATCCATAATCATAACGCCTTCGAAAAACGCATCGACAGGTTCGCGCAACGACGAGAGCAACTCGAGCATGGCACTGTAGTCTCCACTGGTGAAAAACGCCTTACTTCCCTGCGCCGCCTTGATGATGGCCTGGGCGAATGCATCTTCAACCGGAACGAACAATGATTTATCCACTTGAATGCCCACATCGGCCACGCTGAGATTTTTCGCACGCTTGTAAGCTGCAAGAAGATCAGCGGCGGCCTCGTTCGAGGCGCGGAACTCAGTGAGGCTCTCACAACGCCTATAAGCATCGGCCGGATAGCCTCCGTCGACAGCGAGTACGGCATCGACGGTATCGTACGCAAAACCGGCATCACGCAAAATCGTCTGCAAACGTGCCGTAAAAAAGTCGATGATGGATTTTTTGGTCTTTTCCTCATCGAAATCGACACCTTCGATCCGTCCGAGGGCAAAAGATATGGCTTCTTCGAGATTAAGAGGAAGGCTCTGAAGAGCGATTTGCAAAATACCGATCGCACTTCGGCGCAAAGCGAAGGGATCCGATGTCCCCTTGGGGGCTTTTCCTACGGCGAAAATACCGGCGATCGTATCCAACTTATCAGCGATCGACACGATTCGACCGGCAGTGGTGGAAGGAATCGTATCGGACGCGAAGCGAGGCTTGTAATGCTCACGGATCGCTGTGGCGACTTGGGGCTCCTCACCTGAGGCGAGCGCATAGTAGGCACCCATGACGCCCTGCAATTCAGTGAATTCTACGACGGCATTCGTCACGAGGTCGGCTTTTGCGAGATGTGCCGCACGTTGTGCGAACGCCGCTTCATCGGGCGCTAGATCAAGCGACTGAGAGAGCATATGCGTAAGGCGCTCGACTCGCTCCACTTTTGCGGCGGTCGTTCCTAATTTTTCCTGAAACACCACGTGCTCGAGTTTTTTGAGCCATTGCTCGAGCGGAACTTTGAGATCCGCATCATAGAAGAAAGCGGCGTCTGCGAGTCTCGCCCGCACGACACGTTCGTGACCTTCGATGATCTGACGAGAGAATTTCGGATTCCCGTTCGAGATGACCACGAAGTGATTGTCGAGCGTACCGTCCGCTCTCTGAATGGCGAAATACCTCTGATGTTTGCTCATCGCATACTCGAGAATCTCTCGAGGTACGCGAAGAAATTCCTCGTCGAACTCGCCTGCGACCGCATTGGGGTATTCCGTCAGGTTGATGACCTCGCGAAGAACCGAATCGACGATGAGGGGTGTGCCGTACAGCGAACCGAACTCGGCGATTCCCTCTCGGATGAGTGCCTCTCTCTTCGATGGGTCGATCACCACATGATTTCCGCGCAACGTATTCTCATAATCACGCAGGGAGGAAATCTCGATTCTACCCGAAGACAGAAATCGATGTCCGTAGGTGAAACGATCCGAGACGACATCTCCGAAAGAAACCGGAACGATTTCATCGCCGAAAAGAGCGAGAATCCACCGAACCGGACGGACGAACCTGACCGTCTGGTCTCCCCAACGCTGTGAGCGTTTCCAATCCAAATCATGCAAAAATCCGCTTAATATCTCAGGAAGAATAGCGAGTGCCTTGCGACCCTTTTGCTCGACGCACGCATACAGATATTCGACTCCGTCGATTTCGCGCAGCTCCACTTGAGAGATATCGATGCCTTTTCCGCGTGCGAATCCGATACCGGCTTTCGTCGGCTCACCGTCGGGTGTGAATCCGACTTTTTTGGCCGGACCTTTGTACTCAACCACCCTATCGGGTTGCTCGTCTGTCAAACCGGAAACACAAACCGTGATACGTCGCGGCGTCGAATAAAGAGTGAAATCCTCAAAGTCGAGGTTTGCTTGGGCTAAAGCGTTCGGCACGAGTTTTCCCAACTGTACGAGCGCATCGTTGAGTGGCGCGCTCGGCAGTTCTTCGGTACCGATTTCGAAAATCAAATCACGCGCGCTCATTATTCTTCTCCCTTTGATGCGTCGGTTATCAGTTCGAGATAAGCGGCGCAGCAACTCTTCGCCAATGCGCGGACACGAAGTATGTATCCTTGCCGCTCCGTGACGCTGATGGCGCCTCGTGCATCGAGCAAATTGAAAGCATGGCTGCACTTCAGCACATAGTCATAGGCCGGAAGAACCAGCCCCGCATTGAGAGTTGCTTGACACTCCCGCTCATAACTGTCGAATAGGTGCAAGAGCATATCGACATCGGCAACCTCGAAATTGTACGTACTGTATTGAATCTCATCATTGAGGAACACATCGCCGTAGGACACTTCATTTCCGTTTTCATCGCGTGCATAGACGATATCGTACACACTGTCCACGCCTTGAATATACATGACGAGGCGCTCGAGCCCGTAGGTGATTTCTGACGGAACAGGGCTGCATTCGAACCCACCCACCTGCTGAAAGTAAGTGAATTGGGTGACTTCCATACCGTTGAGCCACACTTCCCACCCGAGCCCCCACGCCCCGAGTGTGGGAGATTCCCAGTCGTCTTCGACGAGACGCATATCATGCTCGTCGACATCGATGCCGATGGTACGGAGCGAGTCGAAATACAGATCGAGCACATTATCGGGGCTCGGCTTTAAAATGACTTGAAATTGATAATAATGCTGGAGACGATTGGGGTTTTGACCGTAGCGTCCGTCGGTCGGTCTGCGGCACGGTTGTACATAGGCGGTTTTCCATGAATTCGGCCCGAGAGCTTTAAGCGTGGTAGCCGGATGAAAAGTCCCGGCTCCCACTTCGGTATCATAGGGTTGGAGTACAACGCAACCTTGGTTGGCCCAGTAACGTTGCAACGACAAAATGACATCCTGAAATGTCTGAGCGGTCATATAACTCTCCTCATTTTGCGTGTTGGTTTTCACACGCCTCAGACAAAGGCGTACGGTTCATTCATTCTACCTTAAAACAAATGATGTGGGCTGCAGGTCTTAGAGGAACACATCGCATAACTCACGAAATCTTCTTGATGTCATGGGCAAAGCGACCAGTATATGGGCAATGATTTTATGGTGGCCGCAAAATTATATTCGAAAAAATCAAGCATGAGTTTGCTGATATCCTCCAAAGCCCTTTTCTCTATGTTCGTTTCACCGATTTGTGAAAACGTCGACATGAGCAGATATTTCATCCATTCGACGGTGGCGCCGTTAAACGGTGCAAGGTCGGCGAAATGGAGCGCGCAGGATTCGCAGATGACGCCACCGGCCTTTGCAGACCACCCCACATATGAGGAATATTCCTCCGAACAGACGGCGCAGTATTCGAAAGAAGGCCGATAGCCTTGGACCGCCATGGCCTTCATGAAAAATCCGAGCATGAGGGAGGCACCGCGCTCTTCGCCGAATTCCGATAAATTGTCGAAAGCGGCTATGGTCATCTGATAGAGCATCTCTTCGGGATTGTCGGGCATGGCGATACGGAATGCGATTTCTGATATCGTCGAAGCAAGCAAAGAGAGCTCATAGGATTCCCGCAAATTCCGGTACGCATTGACGGTACGCATTTCCACGATGATATCGAGTGACTTGCCCTTTGCGAGAAGCAGATCGCAGCACATGAACACATCGGTTCTTCCCACATTTTTCGACTTCGGATTACGCGCACCTTTTGCGACACCTTTTATCAAAGAGCCATCCGCACCGAGCATGGTGAGGATGAGATCCGTCTCGCCGAGTTTGGTGGTTTTGAGAACGAGCCCGGTTTTAGCATACGTTTGCGCCAAAAGAGATTACAGCCCTTCCCCATAACCGAAACGCTTGATTTGGCTTGCATCCTTGCGCCATCCTTTTTTAACTTTCACACGCAAGTCGAGGAAAACACGTGTCCCCAGCAGGCGCTCGAGGTCGGCACGCGAAGTTTCGCCTATTTTTTTGATGCCGCTTCCGCCTTTGCCGATGATGATGCCTTTTTGGGAATCACGTTCAACGTAAATGGTCGCGTAAATTTTTGTGATATCGGCTTTTTTATTCTGTTCGAGATCATCGAGCTGTACACCGACTGCATGGGGAACTTCATCGAATGTCGAATAGAGCACTTTTTCACGAATGAACTCCGAAATCATGACTTCGATGGACTGATCGGTATCCATGTCCTCGGGAAACCAACGCGGCCCGCAGGGCAGATGCCGCTCGATCTCAGCAAGCAAACCTTCCAAATTGAAGTCCGTCTTAGCGCTCAACGCGATGATTCGATCGAAATCTCCGAGTTTTTTCACTCGATCGATTTGTGCTTGTACCTGTTCCTCACTGGAAATGTCGACTTTGGTCAATACGAGTATTCTCGCCAACGCGCTCCGAGACTTTTTCACATATTCGGCCACCCACTCGTCTCCTCTTCCGATGGGCTGAGTGGAGTCGACGAGAAAAGCTATGACATCGACATCTTCGAGCGCCTTGAACGTCGACTGATTGACCTCGTCGCCGAGCGCATCGTGGGGCTTATGGAGCCCAGGAGTATCGACGAAGACGATCTGAGAATTCTCACGATTGACTATCGCCCGGAGACGGTGACGCGTCGTTTGCGGCGTATCGCTCGTAATGGCGATCTTTCTTCCGACGAGTGCATTGGTGAGCGTCGACTTTCCCGCATTCGGACGTCCGACCAGTGCGACGAAACCACTTTTGAACTCTTTGGCATCGGGCGCGGCTACGTTGTCAGGCATTATTCCGCTCCTCTCTTCTGCGCAGGGCAAACACGTAATTGTACGATTCTATTGCCGTCGAGACGAGTCACGACGAGTTTCAGGCCTTCCGCTTCGACGGATTCGCCGACGTTGGGAATGCGACCGATGAGTTCGGTGAACAGCCCGGCGACCGAATCTGCGTCGAGATCGAATGCGGTGTCGTACAAATCGTTGAGCTCATCGACGCTCAAGCTACCGGACATGAGATACACGTCCTCTCCGAGCTTGGTGAGCTCGGGAAGCTCCGAGTCGAATTCATCCGAAATATCTCCGACGATTTCTTCGAGTAAATCTTCCAAGGACAGCAGACCCGAGGTTCCACCGTATTCATCGGCGACAATCACCATATGGGTGTGCGTGCGCATTTCAATCATGAGGTCGGGCAACGGTTTCGTCTCAGGGATGAACACCGCTGGACGTGAAAGTTCGAGCAAAGTCCTTTGATCGAACTTCGAACCCTTCATCGCATGATTCGCCACCACACGCAGCAAATCCTTCGAATAGAGAATACCGCGGATGTCATCGAGATCGTCATGATAAATGGGAATACGCGAGCATCCGGAATCCTCGACCATATCGACCGCATCTGAAATTGTCGCGGTATCTTCAAGTGAATGGATGTCGGTGCGAGGAGTCATGACTTCGCGCGCTATTTTATCGCTGAATCCGTTGAGTGTTTCGAGGAATGCTTCTTGTTCCTCCTCGACTGTCTGCTCGCCACTTTGCTCGTCGCGCCACTCCGGCGTCACCGCCCAGATGGTCACCTTACGCTCACCACCGGCTGCCGTGACCACTCCCTTGGCGGGAGCCGAAAGTACCGAGACGATCGGGCGGTACAGGTTTGTCAAACCGAGCGTGAACCCGGCGGTTTTCAATGCGATATATTCGGGATTCGTAACGGCGAATGCACGGGGAGTCGCTTGAAACAATGCGAAGTACACCATCATTGAGATCACCGTGGCTAAAAAGGAAACCACTACGGCAGCCCAACCCGAAAAGCTCGTCTCCGTCAACGTCAGATAAAATGTGGCGGCGGCAATCAGACCGCTGCTGAGCGCCGAGAGGAATATCGCCATGGCGCGCATGCGATGACGGCCCTCGATGAGTTGTTCTACATTGTTCGCACCGACGGTTTGAGATTCTGCGAGCCTATAGGCTCGGCCCGGTGAAAGCATGAGTATCGAAGTTTCACATGCGACCACCACGGCAAGCTGACAGCCGACGAGAAAGAGCACGACGAGCGCGATGATAATCATCTTGATTCTCCCTCTTTCGGCAAATCTTTTTGTTCGGATACGTCTTCATCTCGCACTGAGAGCGGATGAGTGATACACCACGCGCAAAACAGGAAAAAAGCGGCGGCGAAAAGAGCCAGCCACGCCGCTTGCGCTTCCGACAGCGACAGATAGCCGGATGTCAGAAGCGCCAATTTCGGAAGAAAAATAAGTGCTCCGACAATCACGGAAACGAAAGCCATCAACAGCACGCCTCCGGCGGCTATGTCTTTCGCGCGTTTTGCCAACACATGAAAGTCCGAGGAAACGAGATCGACTGCAGATTCGAGCGCGGCATTGAACGCCTCTGACGCGAGCATGATTCCGATGAGGGCCAAAATGACGGCGAGGTCGACTCCGCGTGTGCGCGTCAAACACGCCATGAACCCGACGAGAATCGCCGCGCCCAAGTCAATTCGAAAATTTCGCTCGGTGCGCAAGAGGTTTATGATTCCTTCTCCAGCGCATTGAAAGCTGCGTGCAATGGTTTGAGTTCTCGTATCGGGCACCATTATGATTGCAAACTCCAAGCCTCGAGAATCGAACGTTCACGTGCTTGCATGACTTCTGCGTCCTCATCTTGGATGTGGTCATACCCCAAAAGGTGAAGCACGCCGTGTATCATGAGCAAATTGAGCTCCTCTTCGACGGTGTGACCGAGTTCATGAGCATTCTCCTCGGCAATCTCAGGAGATAAGATGACATCGCCGAGAGTGAGCGGTTCGCCGTCGAGCATAGTGACCGTGACATCGTCGCAGGGGAAAGACAGCACATCGGTCGGTCCCTCTATTTGACGATATTTCGCGTTGAGCTCGGCGATCTCGCTGACGGGCACGACCGCCACGGAAACCTCTGAATTCTGCGGTGCGTTTTCAAGCTCGAGCACGAACAGGCCCAAATCTATGAACGCATTGAGATTGAGAGGTTCGGGTTCGCGGTTCGATATGACCCATATTTGATGCATGGTTGTTCTCCTAAATACCTGGTTTTATTCTACCCTATTACCGTTACGATGCCGCCTCGCACCGGACTGATTTCCACATGCGCGTAAGTATCGAAGTCAAGCTCGACATGCAGATACTCACGCGACGTTCCGGTGATTCTCCCCTCGCTGTTTCGCTCCACGAGCACTTCCAGCGGTTTGCCTGCAAACCGCGCGCGATAGCGTCGGACAAGACCGTCGCTCACTTTACCCAACTCGTCCGCGCGAGAAGCAACGATTCGCGCGGGGATTTGTTCTTCAAGCGCGGCCGGAGTACCGTTGCGCGGACTGTAACGAAACACATGTATTTTGGAAAACCCGATTTCCTCGCAAAAGCGAACCGTCCGGTCGAACTCCTCGTCGGTCTCGTGGGGATAGCCGACGATGACATCGGTCGTCAGCGCGATGTCGGGAGAAGCGGCACGCAACAACGCGATCGATCGGGCGAATTCTTCGGTGGTATAGCGTCTGTTCATCCGTTGAAGCACGGTGTTCGAACCGGATTGCAGCGGAATGTGCACATGTTCGCACATCTGCGGAACACGCTCGAACAACGACGCGAACTTTTCATCGACGTCAACTGGCTCGATGCTCGAAACGCGAATACGTGCAATCCCTGTCTCAGCCACCGCCTCAATCAGATCCGAAATGTCGAAGATGCCGTCTGCTTCATCACGGTAACGACCGATATTGATACCGGTGAGGACGATTTCCTTCTTTCCTTCGGATACGAGGCTCTCCACCTGGGCGACAATCTCGCGAAAAGGCGTCGACGCGCACACACCGCGGGCGTACGGCACGATGCAATAGGAACAAAAGTTTTCGCAACCGTCTTGGACCTTCACAAAAGAACGCGTACGAAAAAGAGGCCCATTTTCATGGCGCATTCGATGTTCCTCGTCGTCCCTTTGCGTAACGCTCAATGAAAAGGAATCCACGATAAAATTCGCTACGGCCGACTTATCGACGACGACACGAACTTTTTCGTCGAGCTGCAGAAGCTCTTTCTCGTGCAGAGCGGCACTGCAGCCGGTGACTATCACAGAAGAACAGCGCGGTGAACGCGCCATTTTTCGAATAGCCTTGCGCGTTTTGGCGTCCGCCGCGCCCGTGACCGAACAGGTATTGACGATTATCGCATCGGCGTGTTCATACTCATCGACCAGCTCGACGTCATACCCGGCCAGATCGAGCATCATTGTCTCCGACTCGACTCGGTTCACCTTGCAGCCGAGAGTTTTGACTGTAAATTTGAACGTATCCTTCACAATCGATTCCCCTCGTCTCTTTGCCGCATGCGAGAAAGCGCCATCTCTTATCCTTTGAACCAATCTTTGAATTTATCGAAGCCGCTTCGTTTACGCATCATGACCGTTCCGACTTCCGAGTCGCCGAACTCGCTTGAAAGCTCAACCAAAAGTTCACGCTGATGCTCAGTGAGTTTGCGGGGAATCTCAACGTTGACGTGCAGATAGAGATCACCTTTTGACTCCGAGCGCAGAGAGGGCATTCCCGCCCCTTTGACGCGTATGACGTCCCCGGTTTGAACACCGGCATCGACCTTGACATTCGATTTTTCGAGGAGACCATCGATGGTCTTCATACTTCCGAGCGCCGCTTCGGTCATAGACACGTTGAGATGCGCGTGAAGATCTGCTCCGTCACGTTCGAAATGTTCGTGCTCCATAACTTCAACGACGATGAACAGGTCGCCGGAACGAGCACCGCGAACGCCCGCCTCGCCAAGCTCGTCTTTCCTGATTTTTTGTCCGTTGCTGATACCTGCGGGGATGTTGACCGTCACCGTCTGACGATCGATTACGCGGCCTGAGCCTTCGCATTCGGGACAAGGCGATGCGACGTACTTTCCGGTTCCGTGGCACCTATCGCACACACTGGCGGTCTGCATTCGGCCGAGAAAGGTATTTTTATACGTGATGACCTGGCCCGTTCCGTTGCAATCGGGGCAGGTCTCCGCGCGCGTGCCGGGAGCGGCGCCCGTGGCGTTGCAATCCTCGCAGGGTGCGAGACGATCGACGACGACTTCTTTGGATACTCCCTTTGCGGCCTCTTCAAGCGTGATCGAAATACGCATCTGCATGTCGCGCCCGTCGAGATTGATTGAGCGCCCACCGGTCGAACCCGAAACTCCTCCGAAGAACGAGGAAAAGAGGTCTCCGAACAAATCATCGACATTGACCTGCTGATAGCCACCGCCGCCAAAACCGCTCGGGCCGCCAACCGTTCCGAACTGATCATACTGGCTGCGTTTGGTGGAGTCGGACAATACGTCATATGCTTCGTTTATTTGCTTGAACTTCTCTTCGGCATCAGGTGCATCGCTGACATCCGGATGGCATTGCCGCGCCTTATGGCGAAACCCCTTCTTGATGGCATCTGCGTCGGCATCGCGAGAAACACCGAGTAATTCGTAATAATCGACTTGTTCAGTAGACACTTGTTTTTCTCCTTATTTTTCTAGGTTCGAAGTTATTCGTGAAAGCTCATCGGCAGCTCGCTGTACCGCCTTGATCGAGCGTAGATAATTCATTCTCGTGGGACCGACGACACCGATATAGCCTTGAGCACCGCTTGCATAGTAGGGCGAAATGACCAGGCTTGTCGGACCGAGTTCGCTGCGCGAGTTTTCGGTGCCGATACGCACGAAGACCGAAGTGTCGCAGAGCAGTTCGGCTTTACCGCACTCTTGACCTTGCTTGAGAAGATCAAATATATCAAGACCGTCTTCGAGCAAGTCCACAAGCGGTTGCGCCAAAGAAGCATCTTGGAATTCCGGTTGCTGCAAAAGGGCCCCCAGCCCGCCATGCGAAACGTGCTCGTGATCGGCCTGTGCCAATGCATCCAAAATCTCATCGATGATGCAAACCGTGAGTCCATCGGTAATCACGCCGGACTCGGCGGTACCTCTCAGCGCCTCCCGCAAAGGTGCGATTTCATTTGCGGGCTTATCGAGAAATGCGACACTCAACGAGTGCTGAACCGTAGCGACGTTTTCAGGCGACGCGTCGAACTTGAGATCGATGGTTCGGTTCACCACTTGCCCATCGTCAGTCATCAACACGAAAAGCACCCGGTTTGCGCCCAAACTGAGAAGATCGAGTTTTTTCACCGTCGCATTTTCCAAAGAAGGAGTCCGCGTGATGGATAACAGGTTCGTATACGTGGAAAGCGCTTGGGCGACGTTTCTCATGAGGAAATGGATATCGAGCGAATGCAACTTCGCCGTATCGAAAAACGGGTGGGATGCATCGGCGTCGACATCATCACGCATTTCAACGAGGCTGTCGACGAATAAACGGTAGCCTTTATCGGTGGGAATCCTCCCCGCTGAAGTATGCGGTTGAATCAGATAACCCCTTTCTTCAAGAGAGGAAAGCTCATTTCGCACCGTGGCCGGCGAACAGTTGAGGTCATAGCGATCGACGAGCGTTCGAGAACCGACGGGAACAGCCGTCGAGATATACTCTTGTATCAACGCGAAGAGTATTCGATTCTTTCGAGCTTCCATGTTCGCCTCCTAACGTTTTGATGAAATGCTAAATTAGCACTCAATTATAGCGAGTGCCAGCACAGCATACAATCACTCCAAACAATCTCAACAATTGTCTTGACTGCACCAAATGGCTCCGAATACTTCATTTCCCAGCAACCACCCGCGTTCGGTGAGCCGGTATCTCTTCGTGTCCGCGTCGAAATATACCAATCCTTGCTCGCAGCATTTTTCCATGACAGCAGTGATTCCGACGGCGAAAACGTCCTCGTCTCGTACGCCTTCGGTTAAACGCATGCCGAGCATGACATCTTCCAGGCGAGCTTCTTTTTCGCTGAGAATCTCGTCTTCCACCGGTTCTTTACGACAAGGGTTTCCCAGATAATCGGAAATTTCGTCGTAGAGTACGAATCGATGACGAACGTTGTCCTCGCCTTCAACCATCGACGCGGCTCCCGGACCCAATCCCAAATACTGACCTCCCTGCCAATAGCGGCAGTTATGTCGGCTTCGCTTACCGGGCCGCGCATAATTGGAAATCTCGTAGCGGCTGATTCCGTTCTTTTCCAAAAAACGCTCCGCGATTTCAAGCTGGTCGGCAGCACGATCGTCATCCACCGGGGCGATGTCTTGCTGTCGAATCAAAACTTCGAGAGGAGTATGCTCCTCGACGGTCAGCGCATAGATACTGATATGGCACGCGTCTGCAGCGACGGCCGCCTCAAGCCAAGAAGTCCATTGTTCGTCGGTCACGCCCGGTATCCCGGCGATAAGATCGAGCGAAAAGTCGATGCCCGATTCTTGCAACAGCCCGAGCGCCGCCTTTGCGATTTTCACATCGTGCGCGCGAGCAAACATTGCAAGGACTTCATCATCGAATGCCTGCACGCCCAAAGAGACTCGCGTCACGCCGGCGTTTATCCAAGCAGTCAGCGATTCTGCGGATAAAGATTCGGGGTTTGCCTCCACGGTGATTTCGGCATCTTCGGTAACGGTGCCTTGCGCGCGAATTTCGTCCAGCACCTCTGCTATCGAACCTGCGAGAAGCGACGGGGTTCCGCCGCCGAAGTAGATGGTGGGAATTTCTCCCAAAATGAGAGGAACCGACGTTTTCACCTGTTCGAGCAAAGCATTGCGGTAATTCTCGAGTTCGGCTCCGCCGGACGTGAGCACATTGGAGTAAAACCCGCAATAAATGCAGCGCGAGCGACAAAACGGCACGTGTAGATAGAGCGACACATCGCCGGAAATGCTGCCAGATACGGCATCGAAAATATTATCTACTGAGGTAGGTATCATAGGCATCTATCAATTTTGTGAGGTCTTCCATCGACGAAATCGAGTTTATCTCGTGTCGGAAAAATGAGGCGCCCGGCAATCCCGCACAATACCAGATGGCGTGTTTACGCATGCGCACAAGCGATTTGCCGCCGAAATAACGTTCGATGAGCTGCGCATGACGGCGCATCATGTCGAACCGTTCGCGATAGGTGGGAGTCGTCAAAGTCGTCGCGCGTGAAACCTCTTCCAATGTCACGGTCGGATTGAGTTTTTGTTCCGTGCGATAGGCGGACAACAGCTCGGCACTTTGTGTGAAGATCCACGGATTTCCCTGCGCTCCCCGGGCAATCATCACTCCGTCGGCGCCGGTCTCGACAAGCATGGATACCGCGTCGTACGCCGTGAGGACATCGCCCGAACCGATGACCGGAACAGCCACGTGCTCTTTTACTCGGGCAATCACGCTACGCTCGGAAACACCCCTATAGAATTGAGAACGGAAGCGACCGTGAACGGTCAGTGCACTCGCACCGGCCGCTTCAAGCGTTTGCGCGAACGCGACGGTGTTTTCGCTTTCCTCATCCCACCCGCGACGAAACTTGGCCGTCACGCAGGTTCCGAGTCCTCCAACCGCTTCGACTATCGCCGCTATGATTTCTGCAGCAAGTTCGGACGAACGCATGAGCGCCGAGCCTTCACCCTTATTGACGACTTTAGGCACGGGACATCCCATGTTCACATCGATGAAGGCAAGATTATTCCCCAGCTGCTCGACGAGAACGCGGGCCTGCGACGCCATAATGGTCGGATCGGCGCCGAAAATCTGCACGGCGACAGGCACTTCTTCGGGAGCGAGCTTCAACAGCATACGGGAGTTATTGTTCGATGAAGAATAGTGCAACCCTTTTGCACTCACCATCTCGGTGAACGTCAAACCGGCACCGGCCTCTTTGCACAGAACGCGAAACGCCGCATCGTTTACTCCGGCCATGGGCGCAAGCCATATGGGATTTTCTTTCAGATATGTTTCGACACTACTCATCGACTTTGAGAATCGCCATGAACGCCTCTTGGGGCACATCGACGCGTCCGATCGCTTTCATGCGTTTCTTGCCCTTCTTTTGCTTTTCGAGCAACTTGTGCTTTCGCGTGATGTCGCCTCCGTAGCACTTGGCAAGAACGTCTTTTCGCTTTGCGCGCACCGTCTGCCGCGCCAAAATGCGTCCGCCGACGGCTGCTTGTATCGGCACTTCGAACATCTGCCGGGGAATGATACCTTTCAATTTTTCGACGAGCACTTTTCCGCGATCGTACGCCTTGTCCTTGTGAACGATGAAAGAAAGTGCATCGACCGGATTTCCCGCGAGCAAGATATCGAGTTTGACCAATGAACTCGGGCGATACCCGATATATTCGTAATCCAGCGAAGCATACCCCTTCGTGCGACTTTTCAATTGGTCGAAAAAGTCCATGATGAGCTCTGAAAGCGGCATTTCATAGTGCATTTCGACCGTATTGGCCGAGAGATACTGCATATCGACGAAAGTGGCGCGGCGGTTTTGTGACAACTCCATGACGGCACCCACGAAATCGGGCGGGACGAGCACGGTCGCATTGAGAAACGGCTCATCGATGTGATCGAGAACAGAGGGGTCGGGCATATCTTGCGGAGAGTGGACGAACATACTCTCTCCCGTGCGCAAATACGCTTGATATTCGACGCTCGGGGCGGTTGCCAACAAATCGAGGTCGAACTCGCGCTCGAGTCTTTCTTGGACGACCTCCATATGGAGGAGCCCCAAAAATCCCACGCGGAACCCGAATCCGAGCGCCTGGCTGGTCTCAGGGTCGTAAACCAACGCCGGGTCGTTGAGCCGTAATTTATCGAGCGCATCGCGAAGTTCGGGATATTGGTCTCCGTCTATGGGGAACAAGCCGGCATACACCATCGGCTTGACCTCGCGATAGCCCGGAAGCGCCACGGCGTTTTTCCCTTGTCGCAGGGTGACCGTATCGCCCACTTTCACAAGTGAAGGGTCTTTCAAGCCGGTTATGAGGTAACCGACCTCACCGGGGTTCAGCGAGTCCACCGGGACGTTGGCGGGACGACGCACGCCGACTTCCTCGACATCGGTCACCGTCGTCGTTGCTATCATCAAGATGCTGTCGCCTTTGCGCACGGAGCCGTTCATCACTCTGATGAGAGCTACGACACCGCGATACTCATCGAAATACGAATCGAAGATAAGCGCTTGCAGCGGGGCATCGGGATCGCCTTGCGGGGCGGGTATGCGTTTTACGACCGCCTCCAAAACGGCGTGAATTCCTTCGCCGGTTTTGGCGCTCGTCAATACCGCCTCGTCGGCCGGAATGGCAAGTCCTTCCTCGATTTCGTGGCGAACCCGCTCCGGTTCGGCCGAGGGAAGGTCGATTTTGTTGATGAGCGGAATGATTTCGAGATTCGCGTTCATGGCCATGACGGCGTTGGCTACCGTTTGTGCCTCCACGCCCTGGGTGGCATCGACGACGAGTAAGACACCCTCGCACGCTTCAAGCGAACGAGAAACCTCGTAGGTGAAGTCGACATGCCCCGGCGTATCGATCAAGTTGAACTGGTAGGTGTGCCCATCATCAGCCGTGTACATGACACGAACCGCTTGGGCCTTGATTGTTATGCCTCGTTCACGCTCAATATCCATACTGTCCAGCATTTGCTCGAACATGTCACGGTCTTTCACCGTGTGCGTCAGTTGCAATATGCGGTCGGCTAGCGTGGATTTTCCGTGGTCGATGTGGGCGATGATTGAAAAATTTCGTATGTACTTCTGTTCAGTCATAGCAAATAAGTTTATCAAAGTTTCCATGTATTTTGGCACTTACCTTGTGCTATCATATTCAAGTTCATCTATCCCCCACTGATGGGCATGATATTTCTATTTGTATCGGAGGACGACGTGGCTAATATTAAAAGCCAAAAGAAGCGCGTACTGACAAACGAGAAGTCGCGTCTTCGTAACAAGTCAGTCAAGTCAGCACTCAAGACCTCTATCAAGAGAGTCGACGAGGCTATTACCGCCAATGACGCAGCAGCAGCAAATGTGGCTGCGCTCGAGGCATGTAGACAACTTGACCGCGCAGCATCAAAAGGCGTCATTCACAGGAACCAGGCTTCGAATCGTAAGTCGGGACTCATGAAACGCGCCAACAAAACCGCTTAAGTAACAAAAAGGGGTAAGACCGAAACTTCGATTTTACCCCTTTTATGCTTTCGCCTCTTACCCGCTTACAGGCGGGTATTTTTGTGCGCGAAATCTCCGACGGTAAACCGAAGAACCCATCGCTCGAAAAGGAGCAGTTCATCTGCTCCGGTACGTGCGGCCTCTAACACGTCGCCGAGCCCGCGCAACGCTTTATTCAATTCGGGACCGGTGAATTTACGAGCCTGAGCGAGCGTCTTGCGCGCCAGCCACTCCTGCTTTCCCGTCTCTGCGGCGAGTACAGACGCGCTTGCATCACCTCTGTCGATGAGGGCACGGGCGGTGATCAATTCGCGCACGGTTCGAATGGCAAAAGTCTCGGCGGAAAATACGCTGTTACCGCTTATTTGGAGCGTGCGGGTCAATCTTGCAAGCGCCTGATGCGCATCTTTATCTGCGAGCGCATTGCTGAACTCCCAAATTTTAACCTCGGCCGTCGTAGCGACCACTTCCGCTATGTCGGCGAGCGAAACCTCTTTCTTGTCTCCAAGATACGATCTTATTTTCACAATCGAACCTGAAATCACATCGAGATCCTCGCCGACCGCATTGATGAGCGCCACAGCTTCAATCGAATGGGCCGTGATTCCCTGCTCGGCGAAAAGAGCCGCAACCACGGAAGGAAGCTCTTTTTTCGCCGGAGCTTTGCGATCGAGCACTGCTCCGACTTTTACAACTTGTTTGTAAAGTCTTGTGGACTTGGCGAGTTTCGTACCGATGAGACACAGCACGGTGGTCTCGTTGGGATCGGTGGCATATTCGACGAGCAGCGCGAGATCGTCGGCTTTGTATTGTTCGATGCCGGTAACGAACACGAGACGATAGGTCGAAGCAAACGGAAGCGTATTGGCCGCATCGATGATTTCTTGCGGCGTATTGACGCCCGCATCGAGTTGGTTGAAGTTGAAATCGAGAGAGCCTTCTTTTTCAAGGCGTGCTTTGAGACGGTCGGTGGCCTGCGTGCGTAAAAAGGCCTGCTCGCTCAGTATCAAATATATCGGTTTGAGATCGTTTTGTTGTGCCATATTTCTATTGTCCCACACTACCGAGAAAAATCGTTCCCGAAAGATCCGTGCGCAGATAGGGTATATGAAACGAACGTAAGAGCGTCAAAACTTTTTGCGTCGGATGACCGTAAGAATTCTCTCCCACCGAAATCACCGCTCTTTTCGGCTTCATGACAGATAAGAGTTCGGCATCCACAGAGACGGCCGAACCGTGATGTCCCACTTTGAGAACATCGACTTCGCGGTCGATAAGCGAACTCTGCGAAAAGGCCTCCTTTACCGAGTCCGCCTCGGCATCTCCGGTAATCAATACGCTTTCATAGTCATATGAGGCACCCGCCGGTTCATCTGCCAGCAGGATCAGGCACGATCCGTTGTCGTCGGGGTCGCTCACTTTGTTCTTCGGACCCACACACGTCAGTTCGAGTTTACCGACCCGTAGGCTATCGCCTGCTGAAATTTCTGTTACCGGGGCATCGAGACTGCGACTGATCTCAGAAATATCCGAATTGTACTTCACTCCGTTTGCGACAACGATCGTTTTAATGCCGTACCGCTTGTCTAAACCGAAAGCACCCCCGATATGATCTTGATGGGTGTGAGTGAAAATCAGAGTATCGATCTTTATCACGCCGATTTCATCAAGTGCCTTTTTGAGTGCAATCGAATCCGGACCGGCATCGATGAGTGCCGTCTCATGCGAGTTTTTCACAAGAATCGCATCGCCTTGACCGACGTCGAGGACGTATACGCCGTCATCCGAACTCTTTATGAAGCCTCCGGAAACATACGAAAGCGTGTGGGGAAACAAGATAAACAACATACACACCGAGCACGAGACGAGAAGAAGCGCTTTTCTGCCGGGGGCGGCTCCATATCGAACCCTGTTTTTGGGAAGCGGCCACAAAAGATACACTGCAATCAGCCCCAAAAGCAGAGAAACCGATAGCGGCACTCCCCATGCGCCTATTTCGAAACTGCCCCAAGAAAGCAATGCGAATTCCTGCGCAACGAATATGATCGCGTCGCAACAGCGCGTGGCTAAAAAGAATATCGGTTGGGATAGGGGGCGTGCCACACCGCCGGCCACTATCCCACCGAGTCCGAGCGCCAGCGTGACGGTCAAAAGCCCGCCAGCGAACACATTGGAGAACGGACCGACGAGAGAGATCATCCCGAATACCGGTATCGATATCGGAAGAGTACTTATTTGGGCCACCATGCTGATCCCGAACGTTTCACGCACGAAACGGGGAAAGAAATTCACACAAGCATCGAGCCACACCGACATCAACCGCCCGAAAAGCAAAATACCGAAAACGGCCGCCACAGAAAGTTGAAACCCGACAGACAGCACCACGATGGGATTACCGATGAGAAGAACGATTCCGCAGATACCGAGCGTCGTGAGGGGGTCGGTTCTTCGTCGAAAAAAGAACACGCAACCTCCGAATAAAAGCATGAGATAGGAGCGCAACGTGGCCTCGGCACTCGTCGTGATAATCACGAAAAGGAATCCGGCCAAAGCCGAAAAGACAAATGTGCTCTTTTTCCCGATTCCGAACCGCAAGAGAACGAATCCGAAGCAAAGCATTATGATGCTCAGATGCGAACCGGAAACCGAAAGCATGTGGCTGAGCCCCGTTACTCGGAATATCTCATCGGTCTCGCCGACATCGCGTCTGTCTCCGAGAAGAACCGCCCGCAAGAGACCGGCTCCCAATGTGCTACCACCACAACTTTTTATGCAACTCACCAGATAGTAACGGAAATGTCCGATGACACCTCGCAAAGTGTTCGGCCATCGCTGAGCGTAGAAGTCAGATACCGTCAGTGTCGCGCCCACACCCTTGGTGAAAAGATACCGTTCATAGTCAGAGAAACCCCGATTTTTGAGAAACCCCGTAAGTTTTACCTCGCGCCCGTATTCGGGAGCAATTATTCCTTCGGGCCAAATAATTTGGATTTTCATACCGTCGTATGACCCGAATGATGTGTTCGAATACGTCCCCACCGACACATCGGAGGTGATTTCGACCGTTTTTCGTTCCAGCCGACTCGTCACATCGTGTGACAAAGGAATCTGCAACTTCCAGGCAATCGAAAACCCACAAAACGTCACCGCGAAGAGAACCGCAAAGAGAATCAACGCTCGAGGAAACTGCGGCCTAATCGCAAACGAGACACGCTTCATCGTCTCGGCTACTTCGCCACGGCGAGCCCCACAAGCGCAGCACACTTCTTTTCGCCGATTCCCGATACCCTCGAAAGATCGTCAAGTGAGCTGAAGGGGCCGTTCGCGCTTCTATCCGCAACGATTTTAGCAGCGGTAACCGGTCCGACTCCGGGAAGCGTGTCGAGTTGTTCCTCGGTCGCCGTGTTGAGATTCACCGGCGCCGCTTTCGTAGAAGAACCACCGGATGAACCTGTACCGCCAGAGGACGAACCACCGACAGATCCCCCACCGCCGAGTGCGGAATACGTATTGAATCCGACTCCTTCGACCTCCTTTTTACTCGGAATGTAAATTTGCTGTCCGTCTTCTATGACGGCCGCGAAATTGACGGCGTCGGATTGCGCGTTTTTTGATACGCCGCGTGCACAGGCAACTGCCTCGACTACGCGTGCGCCGGCGATGAGCGCGTAAACTCCGGGGGCATTCACACAACCGCTCACATACACCGTTACGGTCGTCGTTTGCGATGAGACATCAGCGCCGGCTTTCTGATTAATATCGGCAGTGTTCTCAGAGCCGGCCTTTACGACGGAAGTCTGTTTAGCGGCATCAAACGTCGCCGGAGCGGATGACTTTTTCCCACCGAAAAGCGGCGAGAAAACACGAATACCGATCAGTCCCAAAATCGTCAGTCCGATCAATCCGGGAATGACCCAACGCTTATCAAGCTTCATGTTTATTCGGATACCTTTCCGCATGGCCGCACACGAACTCGGCCACCTCACGCTCGGCGCGTATCATTCTCGAACAAAATAACCATACAAAAAGAGAGAAAGCATCTCACAATATTTTGCTTAATCGAACTGAAAGGCTTTGCTAAAGTTTTGAAATGTATTATACTTATGACAGGTTGTCACAATTAGCTGGAGCATCCCTTGCCAAAAGAACTATTCTTTAAAATTTGCCCCGAAAAGCAGAGGCGTATATTAGATGCGTCGAAAAAGGAGTTCTCCGAGCACATTTTCGAAGACGCTTCCATTAACCACGTCATAAAAAATGCAGATATTTCCCGGGGTAGTTTCTATCAATATTTCGAAGATAAGAAGGACCTCTTTTTCTTTCTCTTGAAAGAAATCTTGCAGGAACGACTGAATATATTTTTGGATGGACAAACCGACTGTACCGATATGTTCGATTTGCAAGAACGACTCTTCATATTCAATTTGAATATGCTTTCCGACTATGAATACCGTCCGATTTTTTGCAACTTCTTTCGCTGTCTGACATTCGAATTCAGTGAAGAGCTGAAAACAATCACATCGGAACTGCGCGATGATGTTTTAGAGGAAGTGCTGAGCACGGATTGCGACGTCGATCAAAAAACAAAGAAGGTAATAATCAATATCATGCAACTCGCCACACGCGATTTACTCGCAGCGAAAATACTGAATGACTTAAGCGATGAGGAAGTCATCGCAGAATATCGCGACATAGAAAGAGTTTTGCGAGCAGCAGCTGAGAAAGTAAGTCACTCATGAAACTCGGACTCGACATAGGCTCGACGACTCTGAAATGCGTTTTGCTCGACGATGAGAATGCCCTGCTTTTCAAAAGTTATGAGCGACATTTCTCCAAGCCTCTCGAGACGCTGGAAGTCGAACTCGATAAAGTACGCGCGCAATTCGGCGATCTGGAAAACTTGCATCTCGCACTTTCGGGCTCGGCCGCCATGGGGTTTGCCGAAACGCTCGGCGCTCCTTTCATACAAGAAGTGTTCGCAACGAAAATCGCAGCTGAAAGCTACCTCAAGAGCGCCGACATCATCATCGAACTCGGAGGAGAAGACGCCAAAATCCTCTTCTTGAGCGGCGGCCTCGAAGTCCGTATGAACGGCTCGTGCGCAGGCGGAACGGGCGCTTTCATCGACCAGATGTCCACGCTGCTCGATATCTCTCCCACCGAGATGAACGAGATTGCCAAAACACACGAGAAAACCTATCAAATCGCTTCTCGCTGCGGTGTTTTCGCCAAATCGGATATTCAGCCCCTCCTCAACCAAGGCGCGCGCAAAGAAGACGTCTCTGCGAGCATTTTCAAAGCGGTCGTCAACCAAACGATCGCCGGCCTTGCGCAAGGACGCGAACTCAAAGGCAACATCGTCTATCTCGGCGGTCCGCTGACCTTCTTGACCGAATTACGCCACAGCTTCGACGAAACGCTCCACACGAACGGAACCTGTCCGGAAAACTCGTTGTACTACGTTGCTTTAGGCGCAGGCATCCTTGCGGAACAAGAGGCCACCGTCACGCTCGATTCACTCATCTCACGCGTTGCCAACCACAAAAACAGTGGAAACTACGCGACCCTTCCCCCGCTTTTCGACTCTGCACAAGAATACGCGGAATTCGAGAAACGCCACGCGCAGGCAACTGTCGCAACGTCCGAAAACCACGAATACGACGGTAAAGCATTCTTGGGAATCGACATAGGTTCCACGACCGTTAAAATGGTCGCACTCGATGAGAAACAAGCAATTCTGTTCTCACGTTACGCGCCCAATGGCGGAAGCCCCATTCCTCTCGTGAAGAAATTCCTCGAGGAATTCTACGATGAATTCCCCCATGCACACATCGCCGCGAGTGCTTCGACCGGATACGGCGAGGAAATGACGAAACAGGCATTTTCACTCGACTTCGGCATCGTGGAAACGATCGCGCACTTCAAAGCTGCGAAAAAATTCGATCCGCATGTCGACTTCATCATCGATATCGGCGGACAAGACATCAAATGTTTCAAGATAGTCGACGGAGCCATCGACGACATCTTCTTGAATGAAGCGTGCTCGTCGGGCTGCGGCTCATTCCTCCAAAGTTTTGCAGCCGTTCTCGATTATTCTCTCGAAGACTTCGCAAAACTCGGACTCTTCGCAAAATCCCCGGTCGACCTCGGCTCGCGATGCACCGTCTTCATGAACTCGAACGTCAAGCAGGCGCAAAAAGACGGCGCCACCATCGAGGATATCTCAGCCGGTCTCTCGGTATCCGTCGTCAAAAATGCCCTCTACAAAGTAATCCGCGCGACCACGCCTTCAGAACTCGGCGAAAACATCGTCGTTCAAGGCGGAACATTCTTAAATGACGCCGTGTTGCGCGCCTTTGAAAAAGAAATCAAGCGACCCGTGGTGCGACCGGTCATCTCGGGATTGATGGGCGCATACGGCGCCGCTCTTTACGCGATGGACAACATGAGACCGTCTAAAGCGACCACAACCCTTACCGGAGCCGAGCTTTCCGCCTTCTCCCACACCGTGCGCTCGGTCACGTGCAAGCTGTGCACCAATCACTGCTCGCTCACCATCAACAACTTCGGAGGCAACCGCAAGTTCGTCGGCGGCAACCGTTGCGAACGCCCGATAAGCCATGGCGAGGAGGAAAAGGGCTCTAACCTCTTCGCGTTCAAGCAGACTCTTCTCGAAAGCTATCGCCAGTCGACCTGGCCGGGCAAACGAGGCAAGATCGGCATACCGCTCGCTTTGAATATGTATGAACTCCTTCCTTTTTGGAACGCCTTTTTCAAATCGCTCGACTTCGAAATCGTCGTGTCCCCTTTTTCCTCACACGAGCTCTACCTCAAGGCGCAACACACGATTCCCTCCGATACGGTGTGCTATCCGGCAAAACTTTCGCACGGGCACATACAGTACTTGCTCGACGAGGGTTGCACGAACATTTTCTATCCGTGCATGACGTATAACATCGACGAGCATCTCGGGGACAATAACTACAATTGCCCGGTGGTCGCCTATTACCCCGAAGTCATTCAGGCGAACGTGCCCGAGGTCAAAGACGTCACATTCATCTACGACTACATCGGTATTCACCGTCCGAAAGACTTCGTCGGAAAAATGCATGAGATTCTAAATAAATACTTCGACGGAATATCCAAAAACGAAGTAAAAACTGCACTCGATGCGGCTTACGAAGAACACACGCTGTTTCTCGAGAAGACTCGCAAAAAAGCCACGGAAATCGTGTCGAATGCGCGCGCGGCGCATAAACCGATCATCGTCATCGCGGGGCGGCCCTATCATCTCGACCCTGAAGTCAACCACGGCATCGATAAACTCGTGATCGAATGCGGAGCCGCTCTCATCACCGAAGATTCCGTCAGCCACCTCGTCGCGTCTTTCAAAACGAACGTCCTCAACCAGTGGACCTACCATTCCCGCCTCTATGCAGCCGCGCGCTATGTGACCACCCAGCCGGATATGAATCTCGTGCAACTCGTGTCATTCGGATGCGGAGTCGACGCCATTACCACAGATGAGGTTCGCTCCATTCTGCGCGCGGGAAAGAAGATCTACACCCAAATTAAAATAGATGAGATCACCAACCTCGGCGCCGTGAAGATACGTCTGCGTTCCCTCTTCGCCGTGCTCTCAGAAAGGCAATGACGTGAGTCGACCAGATCAAAAGGACTGCTCGACGCAGCCGACGCAGCTTCCCCCTCTCGAAGATGTTCCACATCCCGAGTTCACCAAGAAAATGCGAAAGACCTATACCATTTTGGCACCGAACATGCTCCCGATTCACTGGAAACTGGTCGAAAAGCTGTTCGCGCTCAACAACTACCATGTCGAGATTCTCGATAACCACGGTCCAGAAGTCGTGCAAACGGGACTGAAATACGTGCATAACGACACGTGCTATCCGGCACTTCTCGTCATCGGTCAGCTCATCAGCGCGCTCGAAAGCGGTACCTACGACCTGTCGAAAACAGCACTCATGATCACGCAGACCGGCGGAGGATGTCGTGCATCGAACTATATCCATCTCTTGAGAAAAGCGTTGAAGAAAGCCGGATTCGAGCACATTCCAGTGATTTCTCTGAACCTTTCGGGGTTCGAGAAGAACTCCGGCTTCAAGCTCACCTTGCCCATGACACGCCAACTGTTGTGCGGTCTGGCCTACGGCGATTTGCTCACACTGCTCAATAACCAAATCAAACCTTACCAGGTAAGAACTCACGAATCGCAAGATCTCGTCGGCGCATGGATTGAACGACTCATCGAGCAGTTCAAGACCGGTAAAGGTCTCAAAGTCGTCGATATAAAGAAGAACTTCAAATCGATCGTCGAAGATTTCGCCCGCATTAAAACCGAAAAAACGCGCAAGAAAAAAGTGGGTGTCGTCGGCGAGATCTATATCAAATACGCGAGCCTCGGAAACAACGAGCTCGAAAAGTTTCTCGCCGAGCAAGAGTGCGAGGTCATGGTCCCCGGAATCATGAGCTTCATGCTTTTCAAGACCGACAACCGTCTTGAAGACATCAAACTCTACGGCGGAAGCTCACTTAAAAGAATCACCGTGCAAGCCTTCTTGAATTATTTGACCCGCATCGAAAGTGCCCTGCTCGATGCGCTCAAGCCCTATCCGCACTTCATCGTTCCCGCGCCCTACCAAGAGCTCAAAAGACTCGTCGAGCCTTTCGTGGGCCACGGAAATAAGATGGGGGAAGGGTGGCTTCTGACCGCTGAGATGGTGGAGCTCATCGAGCACGGCTATGAAAATATCGTCTGCGCGCAGCCGTTCGGCTGTCTGCCGAACCATATCGTGGGAAAGGGTATGATTCGAAAGATTCGCGAATCATACCCTCAAGCAAACATCGTGCCCATCGATTACGATCCGGGCGCGACGCGCGTCAATCAAGAGAACCGCATCAAACTGATGCTGGCTCTCGCTAAGCCACCACAATCGTAACGATTTTTCGCGGAATGACGATGAGTTTTTTAACCTCTCGCCCGTCGATGATTTCCGCCGCCGCTTCAAGGGCTGCCGCCGATACCGCTTCTTGAGAAGCATCTGAGGCTACCCGGATGCGCACACGCACTTTGCCGTTGATTTGCACCGGCACTTCGATTTCATCCGCGATTGCGAGCTTGGCATCGAAAGACGGCCATTTCTGAACATGGACCGAATCGCTGTTTCCGCACACGTTTTGCCAGAGCTCTTCGCTCATATGCGGCGTCATCGGTGCAAGCATCACCACGAGGCGCTCGATGATCTCGGATACAATCGCAGCACTACGCTGCTGCACGGGCACACCGTTTCGGTATTCATATGCCGCATTCGTGAGTTCCATCAGCGCGGCAATGGCCGTATTGAACTGGAAACGCTCGCTGTCGACCGTGACCTTCTCAGTCAAACGATGCATGGCCTGTATGAGTTTTTTGGCCTCGGGCGTACCGGCACTTTGCGGGTCTGCGGAATAGGCGGCCTGTTCATCGATGCTCTCATCCACGAATCGCCAGACGCGACCGAGCCAGCGAAACATTCCGTCGACTCCCTCGTACGACCAATCGAGGTCTTTTTCGGGAGGCGCCATAAATAAGATGTAGGCGCGCAACGTATCGGCGCCGTACTTGGCGATGATCTCCTCGGGTGCGACGACATTGCCTTTCGATTTCGACATCGTCTCGCCATCAAGCTTCACCATTCCCTGTGTGAGCAGATTGGTGAACGGTTCATCGAAGCTCACAAGCCCCAGATCGCGGAACACTTTGGTGAAAAATCGCGAGTACAACAGGTGCAGAATGGCATGCTCGATACCGCCGATGTATTGGTCGGCCGGCATCCAGTAATCCGCCTTCTCCTTACTGAAAATCTCCTCATTGTTGCGCGCATCGGTATAGCGCAGGTAATACCACGAAGAACACGTGAAGGTATCCATCGTGTCGGTCTCTCTATGGGCGGGACCGCCGCACACCGGACAGGCCACCTCGTAGAATTCGGGATGGTCGGCAAGCGTCTCGCCCTTGGTGACATCGACGTTATCGGGCAAAACGACCGGCAGTTGGTCTTGAGGCACGGGAACCAGCCCGCACTTCGGGCAGTGAATCATCGGAATGGGATTGCCCCAGTAGCGTTGGCGGGAAATCAGCCAATCGCGCAGACGGAAGTTCACGGTGGCACGACCGGCGCCGTTGGCTTCGAGCTCGGCTATGATGGCCTTCGAGCCTTCGCTGTCCTTCCCGCCCTCCATACCGGAGAAACGCCCCGATTGAATCAGGACGGGAGCACCCTCTTTTTCGACCACCACGGGAGGAATGGGCAAATCGTACATACCGGCGAATTCGAAGTCACGGTCATCGCCTGAGGGCACCGCCATGACCGCACCGGTGCCGTAATCCATCAAAACATAGTTGGCGACCCACACGGGCACTTTTTCCCCGTTGATCGGGTTGATGACGAAGCGCCCGGTGAACGCACCGTGCTTTTTCGCGATTCCGCTCTCACGCTCGACGGCGGTCTCACGTGAGGAAAGCTCGATGACCGCGCGCACTCCCGCCTCATACTTTGTGCCGGCGACGAACGTGTCGACAAGCGGATGCTCGGGGGCAAGAAGGAAAAAGCTGCAGCCGAACAGCGTGTCGGGACGCGTGGTGAACACGGGGATGGTCTCATCGGTCGCGTCGCCGTTCTCATCGCATAAGGTGAAATCCACCTCGGCTCCGACACTGCGGCCGATCCAATTCGCCTGCATGGTCTTGACACGCTCAGGCCACCCCACGAGCTTATCGAGGTCGTCGAGCAACTCTTGTGCGTAATCGGTGATTTTGAAATACCACTGGTCGAGCACGCGCTTTTCCACGTGGCTCTTACAACGCCAGCACACGCTGTCGCCTACCACCTGCTCATTGGCAAGCACCGTATTGCACGAAGGACACCAATTGACCGGTGAGGACTTACGCTCGACCAAGCCCTTCTCCCACATCTGCAAAAACATCCACTGACCCCAGCGATAGTACTCGGGGTCGCACGTGCGCACGCTGCGGTCCCAGTCATAAGAAAACGCCATGCGCTTAAACGACGCCGCTTGCGTCTCGATGTTTGCATACGTCCATGTTTTGGGATGAGAATCATGCTTGATGGCGGCGTTTTCGGCGGGAAGCCCGAACGCATCCCACCCTATCGGGTGCAACACGTTGAAACCGTTCATTCGAGCTTGGCGCGCCACGACATCGCCTATCGTGTAGTTACGAACGTGTCCCATGTGAATGTCACCGGAAGGATACGGAAACATTTCGAGAATATATTTTTTAGGTTTGTTCGGGTCTTCGACGGCCTTATCCAAGCCGCCCTTTTCCCAAACCTGTTGCCATTTCGGCTCGATTTCAGCGGGATTATACTGATGTTCCACGAACTTCCTCCGATATGTCAGGTGATTTTATACTGGACTATGATACCGCATCGATACCGGCACAGCGTGAACTCGGATGCAACTAGTTGACTCCCAAAAGAGCCTTTGCACGCGCCAACTCCGAGTTGAAGATTGAGACATGATTGACATCGCGGAAACCGCTGCGCAGCCAATACACCCAGAATGCAGGGATCTCGCGCAGTGTGGTGAACTCCTCGCCACTGACACGTTGCGTGCGAAATGCCGGCACCGTGCGCACGTTGAAGTGCTTGGCGCGATAGGCCATTTTAATCCGAGGCAAATGATAGAACTGACTGACGGCCAAGACTTTCGTTATGTTGTGTTTTTTGAAATAAGCGACGGTGTTTGCAACCGACAAATCGGTGTTGTCGCCCTTGTTGTCGATGATAATCGCACGCGCGGGAACGCCTTGGGTAAGCGCGTACCTTTTCATGCCGATTGTTTCATCGATGCCGTCGGCGTCGATACCACCCGTGAGATATATCTTTTTCACGAGGCCACGTTCATAGAGGTCGATTCCGGACGCCATCCGCTGTTGCAGCGTCAAAGAAATGCTATAACCCGGATACACACGCGCTCCAAACACCACGGCGACTTCGGCTTTCTTGGCATAGTTGGTGGTTCCGAAAAAAGCGATTTGCGCCAGCGGGAAAATCGCGAGCCACAATACCGCAGCGAGCCCGAATATGATGAACTCTCCCATTTTTCCCGCGTAATCGTGCATTAAAAAGGCCGCAAGCGCAAGCCCGAGAAAGAGCAGGCACATCACAAAGGAAAACGGCACGGGAAATCTCGTGGTGAATTCTCCCTGGGAATACGCTTGATAATATTCCAGCATATTGATGACGGCGAAGAGTGCGAATAAAACGATAAGCCCCGTGGTGAGGAAACGGCGAACACCACCCATGGACGGTTTGAACGCGAACGCGATGAGCGACACGGCGAGTGCGACCGAACATACGGTGGCTGCAGCCGACGGCAAAAAAGAAAGGTCGATCCACCATATGTCTTCAAGACGCGCGCTTCCCAAATGGGAGACGACGGTGTTCACCAGAGAAAAACACCCGAAAAAGAGCGCCGTTCCTCGCAGGATGCCTCGGAGTAAATACTTCATTGAAGAGTCCACCCGCTCAATCTTTTCAGAAATTTTGCACGAATCATACTGAAATCAAGTGTAAGGCCTTTTGAACGACAATCACTGATTTGCAAGGTATTTGCACAAAATTCACTCAGACAAAACCGCGCAAAAACGCCCTCCCACCTAAGCTCGATGAGAGGGCGCTTCTCTAATCGTGCGTGAGCTCGTTGGGAGCATAGAACATGTCGTCGACATGCCCCGAGACGGCAATCGCTTCGTCGGCGACTTCGATGGGGACGTCGTCGGGGAACGGAATACCGGCGTCTTTGAAGATCTGTCGACGGATCCGATCAGAATTCGCCGCCTTCGCGTCGTTGGCGTCTTTAAACATCGTCGTCTCACCGGCTAGGATACGGGAGGCTTGCTTCCACTCCCAGTAGCGTTTTCCTACGATGGAGAGGATAACGCCGACAATCAGATATCCGGCGGCCATGATGTAGGCGCGTAAAAGACCCGGCCCAACGTTATAAATGATGTGTCGGAACATCTCGCTCAATGCGCCACCGACAACCACATGGTTGAGCACTTGGAACAGTTTCGGCATCATATAAACCGGAAAAGCGCCACCCGAGGCCGGCATGCTCAAGAATATGAAGACCAACATCGCCGCCACGGTCACGAAACGACCGGTGAAATAACCGATACCGTTCACAAAAACTCCGATGGTAAACATCCACAGCCACCCTGACATCCAAAGCAGCAGGAAATGCCCGTGGACTGCTCCGATTACGGGACCGACGAGGAACTGCACGATGAACGAAGTGATGAAGCTCATGAGACCTAAAGTTATCAAACGGGTCGAATGTTTCAAAGGACCGCCCACCATGCTCAAGAACATTGCCACCATATACCCGCCGAAACAAGTCACCATCATAAGGTACATGGTCACGGTGCCCGCCCAGTCATAGGGGGGAAGCGGTGCGATGTCTGCATCCTTCAGGGTTTTTCCCAAAGCCGCTTCAGCAGGCGTTATGACCTTTTCTGCTATTATAGCTGCCTGGTTCTGGTGAGAGGAGGCGATGATGAGTGTGTCCGACTTCGCGCCGGAAGCAATCGCTGCCGCCATGTCACCTTTTCGGACGGCCGCCGAAGCGGCATCGAATGTCGGATAGAATGAGATCTTTATCGCTCCTTTGAGCATCTTCTCGAGACTCTTGCCCTGCGTGCCTGTCGCTTGCGAACTCGCCACGTACCCGATCGGCATGTCTTGGAGGGTGGGCGCGTGGAACGCATAGATATAACAAAGACAGAACATCGTGATGAAGAAAAGTGGCATCCACATCTGCAAACCCACTAGCTGGAGATTCGGCGAGAGCTGGCTGTATCTCTTGCGCCACCATCTTGTAAACACAGTTTTCCCTTGTTGTTTTGCCATGCTCAATTTTTTTCCGTTTCCACTCGAAGTATTGGTAGATAATCGATACCCAAAAAAGACAAAAATATAAACGCTGAAAAAATCACCGATTTGAAAATTACGATATCTTTATATGCGATATCATGAGGCGAGAATCATTCTCGATATATTTAGGTATATCTAATTATAACATCTGAAATTCGATCTCACGGAAAAAAACTACGGCGTCACGTCGAATTTGGCGGAGACATCCTTCAGCAATTCGACGATTTCCAAATGTTGCGGGCATGCGCCCTCGCATTCTTTGCACTCTATGCAATCGCTCGCTCTGCCATGCGTCGCGGTGAGATTCGAATAGTGGACGAACTGGCTGGAGAAGCTGCCCGTCGCCGAAAGTTTCGCATTATTGTAAAGCGCGAAGTAGTCCGGGATGGCGATGTTTTGCGGGCACTCTTTCTCGCAGTATCTACAGTTCGTACACGGTATCGCCTTGTCTTTGTTGATGATATCGACGACCTGCCCGATTATGTTACGCTCATCCTCATTCAAAGGCTTAAAGTTCTGCATATACGATGTATTATCGAGCACCTGCTCCCTGTCGCTCATCCCGCTCAGCACCATGAAAACACCCTCCAGGCCGGCAGCAAAACGAATGGCCCAGGAAGGTATCGAGGCCTCGGGGTTATACCCCTTCATCAGCTTTTCTGCTTTTTTCGGCACGACTGCGAGATTTCCGCCCTTGCACGGCTCCATGACGATGATCGGCACTCCGTGCTTGCGAGCTATCTCATGGCATCTTCTCGATTGGACTCCGGGGTTCTCCCAATCGATATAGTTGATCTGCAACTGGACGAAGTCCAGAGAGGGATACGCGGTGAGGATCTCTTCCAGCAGCTCGGGAGTGCCATGGAATGATATCCCGAAATTCTTGATCTTTCCCTCACGTTTTTTCTGAAAGCAGAATCCAAAGGAATCGAATTCCTCAGCTTTTTTATAGGTATCGACGACTATGGCGTGGAGCAAATAGTAGTCGATGTAATCGACACCGAGTTTTACGAGTTGCTCGTTGAAAATCCGCTCCATTTCTTCCTTCGACTCGAATTCCCTCATAGGGAGCTTTGTCGCCAGCTCGAACTCGCTCCTGTCATGACGCTCGACAAGCGCCTTTCTCACGGCGTCTTCGGAATGGTAACCGTGATAGACGTACGCAGTGTCGAAATAGGTGAATCCCCTCTCGAGATAGATGTCCACCATCTCTTCGAACGCGTCGAGGTCGACCGACGCCTGGTCGTCTTTGTTGAGAAGCGGAAGCCTCATGCAGCCGAAGCCGAATTTCTTGTCCATTCAAATATCCTTTTCGCTCATATTCGATTATCGATCGATGTCTACTATCTCATATTCTTTCGACCCGAGGAACGCATCACGCACAGTGATCACGGTGAACGTCCGTGACATGTCAATACCGGATTGTACTTCGACCAAAGTTCCGGCCGCCAGATCAGGCACGATTGCACGTCTCGAGATAGCCGCCACTCCAACTCCCGCAGAGACGAAGCCCTTAATCGCCTCGGTGGCACCTATTTCAAGGGGGTTATCAAGTCGTATTCCAGCGCGTGCGAGAGCATCTTCAACGACTGCGCGCGTGCCGGATCCGGGCTCACGCATGATCCAGCGCGTAGCAGACAGCTCTTCCGATGTTACTGCAAATAATTCGCTGGACGGATGCGATGGCCCACAAACAATCACGACCTCGTCGGCAAGCCAAGGCATGCGCTCCACTCGATGCCCTGAGAACGGGCCCTCGACAAAGCCAAAGTCGGCAACCCGCGATTCCACCCACCTGACAACCGCGTCTGTAGCCCCCAGGCGCAGGTTTGTATCGAGCCCAGGATGGCGCAAAAGCAGGGGCGCAAGCATTCCAGGAAGCAGGTAGTTCCCGATCGTCGTGCTTGCTGCGATTGTAACGCTCCCCAGTGCTTCAGTACTTACACCGCGCGCAGCGGCGATGGCTTCCTTGGTCTGCGCAACAGTCGCTCGAGCTCTGAAAGCGATGTTCTGGCCGCTGACTGGACCATACCGAGACTCCGAGCAGCAGCAGTGACAGTACCCTTCCGGCCTATGGCCGTGAGCACCTCTAGTTGGCGTAGCGTGATGTTGATGTTCATATATCACCTCAGTAGATATCTTAGATTCAAGATAACCGTTAGACTGATTTGACATCCTCCCCGCCGTGAACGACGGGGATCCGCGACGCAACGTTAAAGGAAAGTCCATTGAAGACCATCACTGCCAAGGTTCCAGGCGTTCTGCTTACCGTGTTGATTGCAATTCCGGCTTGGCTCATCGGTAAAGCGATTCCCGTCATCGGGAGCCCGGTGCTAGGCATCCTCTTCGGGATGGTTCTGGCTTTTTGGAACAGGCCGAAACTTCTTGACGCTGGCGTCCAATACACCTCTAAGAAGCTGCTGCAGTACTCGATCATCCTCTTAGGCTTCGAGATGAATCTCTTTACAGTGCTCAAAGCGGGACAGCAGACGCTTGTTCTGATGGCGTTCACGCTGACGGCGACGTTTCTCGCCGCCTTCTTCGTCGGTCGGCTCCTTAAAACCGATAGCGCAACCACGACTCTCATCGGCGTTGGCACAGCAATCTGCGGTGGCGCGGCTATCGCGGCCACGGCACCGGTCATCGGTGCGAGCGATGAAGACGTGGCCCACGCCATTTCGACGATCTTCTTGTTCAATGTAATCGCCGCGTTCCTGTTTCCGGTCTTGGGACACGCTTTGCACATGAGCAACCAGACCTTCGGCCTGTGGGCGGGTACGGCGATCAACGACACCTCGTCGGTGGTTGCGGCCGGTTACTCCTTCAGCAATGTGGCTGGCAACCTTGCCGTCATGGTCAAGCTGACGCGGACTCTGATGATCATTCCGGTAACGCTTGCTTTGGCCCTCGTCGTGACCCGAAAACCGGCAGGCGATGGTATTGAACGCCGATATAGCATCGTGAAAATATTCCCTTGGTTCGTTCTGGGATTTGCAGCGACATCCATAGTCAGCACCTTCATTCCGCTGCCGCTGGGTGTAACCGGATTCCTCGGCGAGGTCGGAAAGTTCATGATCGTCATGGCCATGGCGGCGATCGGATTGAACACGCACCTGGTGAAGCTCGTAAAGAATGGGACCCGTCCGATTTTGCTCGGGCTGATTTGCTGGGCGGTGCTGGCATGCACGTCACTCGCCGTACAATACGCGATGATCCGCATGTAGGTAGCTCGCCCGATACTGAATCTTTCGGCGTTTCGCGCGAGCACCCCGTGTAGCGACGAGATTTGGATCCGCGAGGGCCTGCGCTACGTGGCGTCGACGCTATGTGAGGCAATAAGAAAGCCCCCCTACCTGCGAAAGCAAGTAGAGGGGCGTCTATTTTTTTGGTGGAGCTTAGGGGACTCGATACTAGAAATGGCTGGCAGTCCGAATCAGCCTACCCCCTGGAGTCCACTTCAAGTCAAGCTATCCGATGAAGTAATAAGGGATGGAGTTTACCCATCCCTTATTACTTGCAAAATCGCATTCGGGTAGACCGCCCTAGCGAACGAAATCGATTAAAGGTAACGGGCATCACTTCCTCCTTGTATCCAAATCTATAGCTCACACCACAAGGAGTGTCCGCGTCGACTTCCTACATTTTTTGATCTCGTTCTTTCAAGAAGCGCTGTAATTTCTTTATTCTATCTTCCGTGTCTATGCCTTTATCGTTTTGTGCAATAGCTATTCTGTTGACTTCCATGTCCGTCTCAATATTCTTTACAACATAGGCAGTGTTCTCGCATACCATATAATTTTCACCATCAATGGCACGTTTCCCACAACTGTCTTTTGAGAGTTTATCTTTATAAACCGCCTTTAAAAACGGTTGGTAAGTGTTTTCGGAAATCATTGATGCTGTTTGCATAACTAAAAATTCGTATGGTCTCTTCTCAAAATCTTCCCAGCGATATTTCCCAAAGCTGCCAGGCCTGAAAAGATCATATTTAATATAGTAGTATCTCCACTCATAATTATTGTTTTTTTCGCATTCATCGATGTAGGCATTGAAGATACCAGACAAAATGTCATCGCTAAACAAATCGGCGCGAGATAACAGCTCCAGGAGGACAGCTTTTGTTCCTTCATATCCAGCATTACCGCTCTTGTGAAACAGATTTCGCCACGCCGTCGAGCGGGATGAAGAACCTAATTGATATCTCCGTCCGTTTCTCTCTCGTTGTCCGTAGTTCCCGATGGACATAAGTGCACGATCAACAAGGTCCGCATTGCAGGAAAACAAGGATTGAAAACGCAGGAAGTATTCAGGGTATTCCAAGCCGACAATACCGATCTGTCCTTGAAGCAAATCATGGTCCTCTAATTCAAATAACGCTTCGGCCTTGTCCGGATTGTTTTCGACCCATGTAATCTTTAAAGCTTCCTCAGCTAATTGATTCGGATTCAGGTTTTTCTCTATGGCGTCATCGATTGCGCCGGTTTTGATAATGGCATCAACTTGCTTCAAAATAGCCGGCATTCTATTACCGTTTGTTCTAAATTCACTATCGCTGATTTCATCATCTGAATTTTGTATTAGGTTGTTTACAATTCTTAGTCTTCGTGAGAACTCATCAGTGGATATTGTGCCTTTATTCAGGAAATATGAGATAACAGCATATAAAAGGACGATCCTATTCAACGGGAACAGCCTGTTACCATTACCTGATATGTCACCATAATTACGCAAGCAGTCTTTGAAAATGCCAATTTTGTACGTATTTTCGACTTTAATCTTTCCAGCTTGGTGTTCGTATGAAATGAATTGTTCCAAAAACTTGTCTGGAGCGTTATCGCCCTGAAGACAGCACCAACAGTCAAAATAGTCTTCCAGCGTTTGGATATTAGCCATCACATTTTCATTTTTCCCAGAAAAGTATTCCTTCAAGAGGTCAAATTCATCGTTGCTCTTGCCTTGTGTCGTCCCGCCATTCTGGTAACAAATGATGTCACAAATGAACTTGAAATAACGCAGGAACTCATCATCAATCACATTATCGTCGCCACGATACCGCCAGAGCATATCAGTCCAATCAAGATCGATCTTCTTGATGATACGCTTTGCTATAGGATCATCGATCTTCCGAAGTTCACGTTCCAATTCAGCTTTGAAGTGTTCGAATTGCGTTAGTGGCTTCCCCCGTGAATTCATCTTGATATACAATTCATCAGTAAGTCCCATATCTTTTATGGGAAGAAAGTAAAATGTTATTGCCTTCTCTTTCAGTCTTACCCAAATTCCATCGGTCTCTGCGAATTCATCCTGAATCGCATCAAGCATCACCAGCATTGAACTGATTGTCGGATCTTTTTTCCAGTCGAGCGGAAACCATGCCTGATCAACGATTTCATCTGACAGCTTATTTGTGAATGAAGGATTAAACTTGATTAGAAAAGAGCAGAAATCGCGCGCACTGTACCGTGTCTCATAACTGAAGTTGCCCAAAAAAAGATACTCTGAAGCAGCTATGTTTTCTTTCTTCGCCGCGTACCAATGCAGGAGAAAAAGTGCTGTAAGGCGTTGCTGTCCATCCAGCGGTGTCATTACGCCATTTGCATTGATATCTCCGTAAACGAAATCTAAGGTGATGGGATTAGCCAATATGGCTTGGTGTAGAGAGTCCAGAAAACGCGCCCGAATACGATTAACCTCTTCATTTATGCGACCTTGGGCATAGTCGCGCTGAATAATTGGGATCGCTATCTTTTTCAGCTGGACGGTTTCTTCGTCAACTTCAAAATCGCTATTAAATATTTCAATAAAAGTATTAAGAGATGTTCCCATATTATTCAGCCTCCTTCTCTATTAAAATTTCTTCGGCCAAGTAATTTTTAAGTGTAGAATTGATCGCCTTTATGTATGCGACCCTGTCTGGCTGTCCCCAAAAATGTAGTTGATTGCTCGCAGATGGCGTGTAGTATTTCAAGAAAACCATCTTTGTGCAAAACGGAATATATTGACCCTTTTTATCCATTTCAATAATTGCATTTCGTTTTACATCAAATGTGGAATTATTGAGAGCCGCGTTATCGCTCATGTTAAGCAAAGCTAAATTTGCAATAGAATGCATATACTCAGTGTTCCCCTGTGTGGATAATTCTTCTATTACCTTTTGCTGGATGTCTTCAAAGTCCAGACGCTCCAGACGATCTTTATCACTGGCACTTTTCATTTCCTCAATCAGTTCATCGTGCCCCTCACCCAGTGACACAAGAGAAGGAATATGTAATCTTAGCCATTCCTTCCAATCATCTTGCTTTTGCATACCTTCTGACTGTTGCGCATGTATATGCTCCAAGCTCCAAGATACCTTGCCTGTTTTTTGAAACTTGAATTTTTCAAACGGAAACCAATGAGTCTGCTCGCCGTTTTGCCGAATGGATTCAACATTGAATAGAAGCAACAGCTTGCTGATTCTTTCGCAATCCGTAGTTTTCTCATAGCTTAGTTCAGAATAATTGGTGGATATGGCAATACTTTCCTTGATGTACGCGTCTAATTCTGATTTGAACCGGTTTTTTGTTATGCCTCTTCCGTCTATTTCGCGTTTGGATAATGCGAAAATATCCTGCAAAGACTTAGTATTTGAAGCAATCAAGTAACCAATTTTGTGGTAGAGCTCATGATCTTCATACCAGTCTTTGAGAATTAAAAATGTATGCTGGATTTCTTTCCAGATCTCGCTTAACTTCTCTTTTTGATTCAAGTCATCAAAATAGAAGAATGCGTAGTATTTTTCCTTGTTGTCCGCCGGCTTGTCCGAAATCAAATCTAAGATCAAGTCAATGCGTGTTTGATATTTTGAATTTGAGCGATTGGTAAGAAAATACCATAAAGAGTTGTTGTGTAACTCCTTCTCAATATTGTCCCACTGGAGAGAAATTTCTTCCTGCTTCTCCCGATCCATATCGGAATTATTATCGCGGCTCAGGAACATCGCTTTTACTAATTCTGCACTCGTCAGGGGTATTTTCCCGATATTTAGGCGCGTAAACAGTGCTATGGCATCTTCAGACTCATCTACCTCATACCAGATGATTTTGACATTTTCATCGAGGTACTTGTTGATGTTGGTCAGCGTTGATTTCTTGTCCTTGTTGCCAAACCACTTTTCGATTGTCTCGTAGGCATCGCACATAAACCAAAAATCTATATTTTCTTCCTTTTTCGAGCGGTCAATGGATCCAAGGAATTCTTCTGATTTTTCTCTTGTTTCATAAGTCAAAGAGAATTTGGGCTCATCGAGGAAGCCGGAACTGGAAATGTTCATGTACT
The DNA here is from genome assembly GCA_016649875.1 of Coriobacteriia bacterium. Classification (NCBI taxonomy): domain Bacteria; kingdom Bacillati; phylum Actinomycetota; class Coriobacteriia; species Coriobacteriia bacterium. The sequence continues at coordinate 15,672 of JAENWW010000004.1, read as the reverse complement.
TATAGATAAGAAACAACGTTGTTAATCGCTGTTGTCCATCAATCAGTTCAAAGGAATCTTCTCTTCTTCTTACAACAACCGGCTGCAAACAATAATTTTTTGTCCCGTTTGAATTAATGTCATCAAGTAGCCGGGTTACCTCATCTTGCCCCCATCGATATCCGCGTTGAAAAGATGGAACATAGAATTTCCCTTCAACAAAACCAACAATCTTCGTTTCGAGTTTTATGTCAGCTTTTGCTAAGCTCATTCCTTTGATTCCCCTCATCCAATATTTCGGAGCTATATCTCCTAAGCATGTTTAGCTGCAGCATTGTCCCGCTATCCCCTTAAACATCTTTTCAACATAGTCGCTACCATCTGCCTTAACATCAGCGATCCGTACTGACCCCCATGGTCTGAGTGATGCACCAGTCCCTCCGTAAACTTTCCTGCGTGTGATGCCCATCATAAGAGCATCATCAACAAGTGCTGCTGTTTGTGTAGCCGACATCGACCAGCCGACGATTGGTTTTCATAAGCTGCGCTGCTTGCGACAGCGAAGGTAAGGGCCTTGGCGATGAGAAAGACGCGCAACGCGCATTACTGCCGCTTACCTAGTCGAAAGCCGGAATATACCAGAGGGCAACATCCTTAGACATAATCACTATGTTGGTCCTGGGCGACAACAAAGGGTTTCTGAGGCACCATCGCAACGCGCTATCAGATCTGGAGCGATGGCCGGCCTCCTTCTAGACGCGAGCACTAGCGATTTGTTCCTTTATGGGGCCAGCAAATCGCCTTGAACACACTCTATAGCTGGGGTGTATCATGTTTTTTCGAGCGCCCAGGCTGAGGCAAGATCCCTATCTGCGCTTCGGGGACGCCGCTCTTCTGGAAGTTGGTCCACGCGTACTTGCGTAGGATATGGGACCGCTGTGCCACTGGCAACGCATGTACCTTGAGGAAGAACGGGGATCATGCTGTTCGTGGAATGATCGATAAACGAAACAGCTTTGGCTATTGCGGACAAGTCTTCATCGTTTACCAGACGATGAATTAAATAATTATGCATCTGAGAAATGATAGTTGCAGAAATGTCTGACGGTCTCTGGCTGCTCACAGTCAAATACATACCAAATTTCCTGCCCTCTTTTACTATCTCCTCAAAAGTTTCAAGTCGGTAATCCCTCCAACCTTCGCTTTCCCTTTGCGAAGAATATGACAGTATGTTATGAGCCTCGTCAATAATAAAATGCACACTCGTTGTTGTATCCAGTCTGCCGCGCTGCTTCTGTTCGCGGTAAATGTACTTAGCAATGATAAGGGGAATAAGCTTTTTCTGCTCTTGGTTCACGTCGAGTAGCGAATATACCCTCACTGCATAGCCATCATCAAACATCCCACTCGGACCAGAAGTGACATATATTTTCCTCGCCTCGCGAAGCTGATTGTCAAGCCTTGGAATCCAGAAAGAAATATGGTCTCTTATGATGCTCCCTTTTCGCCAGCGCTGAAGGAAAAGGAATTTTGCAACAAACTCGATGAGACCCGGGATATCGCTAATTAAAGATATATAGTCCTTTTCGAGTTCCATGAATTTCTCAAAAACACTGGAGACTAACATCTCCGGGGTGTTTCCGTATATATTCGTATCCACTATTCGCAAAGTCGGAGGGTCGCAATAGCTAAAGACCTCAATGTCTTCAACACTTTCAAGAACAGTGTCTTCGGCAGATTCCAAATCATTTTTGTCAATAAGATATGCCATAGTGCGAGAAAATTCTTCCCGTTGCTCATTGAACAAAGGAGCTTTGCCACAGTAATCTCCAATAAATCCAGAGATCATTTTTGCAAGGTAAGCCTCAGGGTCATCCGCTCCTTTGATTCTCTTTGCCGTATTGATGCAGGATCGCAGAAATGGCCTTTGAGTCTTTTCGGTTGCCTGCGTAAGAATGGACCATGTTTCAAGGTCGAAATAGAAATCATCGGGAACGGAAATCTTATCCCCTCCCTGTTTCGTATCAGTGCTTAAGTTGTATACCTTCTTTGCATCAGTAAGAACCGTTGGCGCAATGTACTCCCCATTAAAATCGATTACGATGAATTGACTCTTTCCGGTTCCCAAAGCACCAGATTGTTTCATTTTGTCAAGGCAGTCGCTGTAGATGCGGCAAAGCGTATTTGACTTCCCTGATCCAGTATTGCCGAATATCCCTATGTGGCTCGCAAATAGTGAGCTCGTGGGCACAATCACCGATATGCCATCTTGGCCAGCAAGGTTGCCCAATCTAAAGGAATCTTGCCCAGGTTCCATATGCGAACTTATCAGTGCAAGTTCTTCGGGCGTCAATACATATACATCTGATGAGACAAGCGGAAGAATTGTGACTCCGCGGTCAAATCTATTTCCAACCTTGACACCGAATACAGAGATGTCGATAAACCTATTGAATGATGAGCCTTGTGTAGAGCGCTTTGAATAATCAGGCTCTCTATTGAGTTTTTCTTCTTGAACCTCGCCATCAATCCTACCGATTACTTGATTGAAGCCACAGGGTATTTTCACGTAGCCACCTACAGAAACATTTCGAATCAAGCGCCCACCCTGGAAAATGAAAGCTTCGTTTTTGTCGCTAAATACCTTTGCTCGAATTTTAGTGCCTCGAATCTCAGTGACGCGAGCTACAAGTGTAGAGTCATTATTCATTTGCCGACCATGCCCAAGACATCACAAAAGACTTCAAGATCAAGTTTCTCTTCAGCCTTGAAAAACCAAACATTTGATACAGAGCTGAACAAAGATTGATAAGCGTCAAGATTGTCCTCGGTGTGACAACAAACCCAGAGCATTAACTGTGGATTCTCAAGTGCCCTCTTTGTGATTTCGAGTATGTGCTCATCTGCAAAAGAAAATCCAAAAGCAACTAAGAGAGCATTGTTTCGATCAAGTTCGTTTGCATACAGACGTAATAATTCATAGTAGGTAAGACCAAGGACCGTATCGGCGAACTTCTGTTTTGCAGGGTTCACTAGTCTGAATCCCAAATAGTACGCCTTGGAAAATGATAAGAGTTTATCGCATGCAATTTCATCAATGCTACCCAAAGCTTTGGCAAGGCTCTCAAGCGAAGCTTCACTAGGCTCGCCGCCAATTACTTCGAATGTTTTGCACACAGTTTGATTCTCTAAAAGAACTTTATACTCCTCCGCTAGTGCATCTAGCCCCTTCTTATAGTCGCAATAGTAGATGTCATCCGTTTGACCATCATCCGACCGCCAAGTTAAAGACCCATGGAGCTTCGCGACGTTGATTGTCGGGATTTGGGAGGCATATTCCATCGAAAGCGACTGCACGTATTGGAGACGACTGAATGACCTGGTTGCAAACCGTGGTTGATTTCTTCCTTCGAAGCCATCGTTGAATATGCAGTTCTCTGCTTCAAGGGCGAGTTCGATAAGTGGATCATAGTTGGTCGTAAACACACAGGCTCGCTTTGGGATTGTGGTCGTACCACGAGATTGCACTATTCTCTTTACCTCACGGCAAAGTCTTTTCTGGCTATCCGATGGCTCAACATTACGCATTGGAATAAGCACATTACAGAAGAACTCGTAGTTCAATAAAGCCTCTGCAATTTGTCTCTTACCATCAAACCAATGTTCGTTGCATGCGTTAATTGCTTCTGACCATTTTTCTCTATCCCCAAGACATTGAACGCTTCCTGCAGAAAAGCCGGCACCAAGCAAAAAGTTGATGTGAGAGCATGAAAACGCATCAGAAACAAATGACCTGTGATTATCATTATCGATAGAAAATCGACCATCGTCGCCCTTGACGATATCGATAACATTGGTTACCAAGTGTGTCGGTTGATCATTCGGCATTCGTATTCCTCCTCATCCCATCGATCCAATAACATTCAGCAACTGTTCATAACTATCGACATTGGAATACCGCACGTTCGTCGTGCTCATTTCATTGAAGAGCTTCTTGGCGCAGGCAATCTTCGCATGCTCCACACCGCGCAGTTCCAGGGTATCCATGGTGCCCTTTGTTTCGGCTACAAAATAAATATGCTTGACTGTGCCCTCGTTGAAGGCAATAGCCCAGTCAGGCGCGTAGTTTCCTACCGGAGTTGGTATCTGAAAGGAACGCGGAAGTTTGGCGTACACGCACACCTCACTTGCTGTTTCAAGGGCTTCCGTGAACTCACGTTCATGACCGCTGTCAGTGAACACATAATTTTGGATGCATCTTTTTGTGAGAATCGCCTTAGTAATGTTCTCTGGCATGCGCTCAGTGAATATCTCGCTGTCGTAGTGATCATTAAGCGTGCGATAAGTGATGTGATCCACAATCATGGTTGCCTTCTCGGCAATTATCGCCTTGCTTACCTTGGCGATGAATTCTTCAGGGTTCTCCTTGAAACACGCAAACTTCTCAGCATTTATCTCAGAGAGAATAGCCGCAGCGCTACGACGCGTTACCACTGCCGCTTGAGCGACTTCACCAATCAGGTCGTATGTCACGTTTGATGCAGGGCTAACTTCGATTTCCTTCGTTGTGGTGATCTGAGTTCTAAACTGCTCACCCACCGCGAGGTCTTCGCGCGTTGCCTCGGAACGTTGCGAACCAACAGTCAATGCATAACTCAGTTTGCTTACCACGAGATGTTCGTTGATATGTGAGATTGCCTTACGTCGCAACTCTCCGTCATCGAAGGAAACCGTATAGGCATGTTTGGAATTGATGCGTTTCCAGAGTTCTTGGAACTCTTTCTTATGGAAGTTTTCATTCAAACCGTTCTCGGTCACCTTGGTTTCAAGGCCGTTGGATACCATATTATCCAAGGCGTGCGAATCGTAAACGCTCTTTACCAACGCTTCTATTGCAGGCGCTTTGGCTTGCAATACCTCAGGCAGCTGAATTATTGCATACGAGATGCCCTCTACCTTGAACTTCTCAGTAGGCACTCCTTCAAGGTCGATGAAATCGTTCTTGAGTAAGAAAGCGTACGCGATGGTTTCCTCACCCGATGCGAACGCGATAGTTTGTCCGTCATCCATCGTATAGGCACGACCCTTGAAAAGAGCAGCGGTCACGATCTGCGGGCGGTCGCGTAGCTCGGCCTTAATATCTTTCTGCAACGCAGCCACAAATGATGAGTAGCTTTCCGAGGCGATGACGGTAAGTGCGTTGACCTTCTGCACCTCGCCTTCTCCTAGCGTGGCCAGATCTTGACGGTCGCCGTCTTGGTTTACACATAGACGCAAACCGCGCCCGACCTCCTGGCGTTTGCCAGTTTCTGAATTAGAATGCTTGAGCGTACAAATTTGAAAAACGTTGGGGTTGTCCCATCCTTCACGCAACGCGGAATGACTGAAGATAAACCGAGTAGGCTCGTCAAAGGAAAGAAGACGCTCCTTGTTCTTCAAAATCAAATCATAGGCCGACTCATCATCGCTATCTTCCTGACCACGCTTAACTGCGCTATCGACACTGTGGCCCTTCTTGTCGATGCTGAAATAGCCTCGGTGCACATCATGGGCTCCGAAGTGTTTCAGATAGCTAATATAGAGATTGTCCACTAAATCATTGGTAGTCGGTCGCGCCAAACGCTCTGCCACGGCACACTCATACTCTTCTTCAAAAACCTTGCCGTAGCCAACGGTTAACTCGTTGCCCTTGTCATCGTATTGCCGGTACCGTGCAACTTCGTCGATAAAGAATAATGAAAGACATTTGATTCCCCGATAGAATAGGGCCTCTTCTTTTTGCAAGTGCGACTGTATGGTTTCCCTAATCTGAATACGGCGTATGTCATCCTCGGCAGAATCGCTATAGACCTGCCCTTTGCCCAAAACTATACCGTTCAGCAAACGCACATAGCCGAGGTGTCCGTCTTGGTCAGGAACGATCTCACCGATAACGAAACCTTCACGATAGGCTTCCATCTTCGTTCCGCCAGATGCGTCGTAAATGTCGTCATTTACATCAAAACGTCCGACAACCTTGCGAACCTTACCCGATGCATTCACCTTCTTGTGCTCGATAACCGCAACAGGTGCTTTCGTCTTGCTCACGATAATGTCTTGAAGATACAGGTATCCATCGGTGCCGCGCAGGTTCTTGAGTTCGAATCCCTTCACTTCGATACGCTTCACCAAGCGCTGGTTGTACGCATCTAGAGCGTCAAGCACATAAACCGTATCATGCTTGACCTTGTGCGTTGCGGAATAATTCAAACAGAATAACGGGTTGAACCGTTTTATACCCTCCTGCGTTGCCTTGCCACCCATCTTCTGCGGTTCGTCCTGGATGACGACTGGACGGTTGGCGGCGATAACGTCGATGGGGCGACGGCTTCCGAACTCATCGCGCTCCGAATACATGATACGTGCTTCCTTGCTCTTGCCGTCTTCTTTCATCGACGTATTGAAGGCTTGCATGTTGATAATCATTGCGTTTATATCGGAACTTTGTGAGTAGGCATCCAACTCGTTGAGCCTGTTGCTGCTATATATGAAGTATTTGATACTCTTGTTGTACTGCTCGAAGAAGTGCTGCTCGGTGTTTTGTAATGACTTGAACACACCTTCGCGGATGGCAACAGAAGGCACGACAATGATGAACTTCGTCCAGCCATACAAGCGGTTGAGCTCGAACATCGTCTTGGTGTAAACATAGGTTTTACCGGTACCGGTCTCCATCTCGACATCAAGCGAGCATGCTCCTGCACCCGTACTTAATTCAGCCGACTCCATGATGTGGTTATAGGACTGTATTCTACGGAGATTTTGCAGCAGCTGAGCAGGTACTAGCGACAAGCTCGCATTACCGTATCCTTCGGCGGTGTCGAATAAGGAGGATGGTCCGGATTTGCCAAGGTCGCGCACATAGCTGGCGGCTCCTTGGTTTGGCTGTCCCTCGAATACGTTAACGACTGCCGCAGCTGCTTCCGTCTGGTAGGGCTGTATTTTGAATTTGAACTTCATATCCATCGCCCCTAGATTACTCGACGGATAGTGTCAGGGCTGAAGGTCTTGAACAGTTCTTCGAAGTTTGCCTCAGTGGAGTCATCGGCCATGGAGGCATCGCGAAATACCGCATATACTGGCTTTTGCTTTGCAATCGCCTCGATGGTGTCGACACCGACATTCACGTCAAAGCATGCAAGCAATTGACCGTCATTTACATTGAAGACAGACTTGCCGGCAATGTCGACTGCCTGAACTTTCGCCGAATACGGGATACGAAACTTTGGTAGCACCTGAAAAAGAAGATCGAGATTAGAGCGATCGGCTTTCAGGTTGTCGGCGAACATAGCAAGAGCCCCCTGTGTAACCATCTCTGGCGGCTGATAGGTTTCGGTGTAGTTGGAAGAGTCGATTTTTAGGACGCGGAAGCCGACATCGGGACATGAAGATTTGCATGTGGCATCCCCAAATTCTAATCGCTCATTTTCCTCTAAGTAGTCTATCTTTATCTGGCGGCCTGATCGGCGTAAACGTTCAGCCGCCACTTCAGCAAGATTACTGTACCCAAGACTCAAAGCATCCGATTTTTCGTTTATTTGTTCGGCAAGCTGCACAAGAACAAACCTTCTTTTGCCCCCGTATTCAGCATTTGTTCTCATTACTGATTCTCCAGTCGTTCCAGAGCCTGCGAAGAAATCTAAAACAATAGCCGAAGGATCATCAAATGTCATCATTTTTAGCATTCTGTCAATTAGCTCGAGAGGCTTTGGGGTATCGAAAGCCGCTCCCCCCATAAGCTTCTTCAGTCGCGCTGTAGCATTAGACGTCAAGCCAGCATCATCCCACCAGGTTGTTACTGTTTTTCTAGTCTTTTCTGCATCATGCCTATAATACTTTTGATATAGACTGTCGCCTCGCCGCACAACAAACCCATCATTGTACTTTAACTGCATGGTTTCACGAGAGAAGCGCCAATAGCCCTCTACTCCAAGAAACTCAAAATATGGATTTCCTTTTTTTGCCCCACCAGGGCCATCAACTGGAACGAAACGATAAGGACCCCTGCCATTGTTATCGTCATAGTCAAAACCGTCCAATGTTGGGTCAAGTCCAATCTGCTTTCTGTTCAGTTCAAGCACAGAGATGTCTTTGGCGTAAAATAAAACTGTATTGTGGTTCGGTGATATTATTTTGTCGTTTGAGATTGAGGCTCTTGCTTTATGGCAAACCAGAGCAATACGATTCGCGCTACCAAAAATCTCATCCATGATTTTTGTAAGATTCGTGACTTCATGATCATCAATGCTGATAAAAATTGCCCCACTATTTATAAGCAAATCTTTTGCTAGCGTCAACCTCGGATACATCATTGAGCACCAATCAGAATGGAAGCGCCCATTGCTTTCGGGATTAGAGACCAAACGGCCGCCTTCTTCATCAAACTCGCCACTGCGTTCCACATGATTAGTAGTTGATTCAGAGAAGTCGTCATCGTAGATAAAATTGTTACCAGTATTGTAAGGCGGATCAATATAGACGAGCTTCACTTCGCCTGCGTAACTATCGCGCAGCAACTTCAGCGCCTCGAGGTTATTGCCCTCGATATACAGGTTCTCCGTGGTATCCCAATCAACGCTCTCCTTTGGGCAAGGGCGCAATGTTTTGTCGATGGGTTTACGAGCTTCAAGTTTTGCCTCGGCTTTACCGGGCCAAGTGAACTGGTAGCGCTCGCGTTTTCCCTCAACAACATTACTTGAAAGGTTTTCTTTAAGTGCATCGAAGTCCACTGCTTTGACAAGCTCGCCGTTATCATTCATCGCTTCAGTAATCACGTCAGGAAAGAGCTCAGCTATCTTGGCAAGGTTCTCTTGTGTCAAATCCGTTGTAGCGGGGTTAATCTTTTCCATTTAGTTGCCTTCCTCGATCGTCTGAAGTTCTTCTCTTGCTGCCTTTAATTGTTCAAATAATGTGTTGCGCTTGTTAATCTGCTTTTCCTTCATGCAACTTTTCTTCAGAGTCTCTACCTCAAGTTTAAGAGATGCTAATCGTTTCTGTTTTTCAATTCGCTCATCGATATCAACTGCTTCTGTGTTTCCGAACGCAACCTGCGAAACGATTGAGTCCCAGGCGACATCCAAGTTAGCGCCGCCAAGAGTCAAAGACTCAATCTTGTTTGATACGTGTAGTCCATGACGATAAACTGCCGATTGCCCACCTTTTCCAAAAACAAATATGAGTTGATGAGCATTTGCCTTCGATATGGCTTCCAGAATCTGCTTTGGCAGCTCGCTACCCTTGAGTTCAATGTTGAGTACCATAATCTCATGTACAACTTTGCCGTCAGGGATATTTACTGTCGCGGACTTGATACTGTTCACCACCATTATGCGCTCTACCTCGGACACAAATTGCTCTCGCGTTTTCTTGTCTAAGTTGAGATTTCGATAAAATGCTTCTTTGGGTAAGCGCCTGTTCACCTCGGTTGTGCTTGGCAAACCTAGCATCAGCGCACCACCAAAAAGCAGATGAGTTCAAAGTCGTCCAAACCTGAGATGTCGTTTTCCAAGAAGCTCGTTGTGCCATCACCGAAGAAGCTGTCGATATCCGATTCATCCTTTACTTCGATTACTGAAGCTATCGCTTTCTCAAGGAGATCTGAAGCGAAACTCATGTCACGCCCATCTTTTGTAGCCTTATTGAAGCGGACACATAACTCTTTATCGGGATCAGCTTTTCCTCTACAGAGAAGTCGCATCCAATCGAGCACCTTTTTGGGTTGAAGATGAGTGTTGAGAACTTCGCCGTCATCCTTCACATACACCAAATAGAACGGATGGAGTTGGTTCTTGCTGCAGATATGTTCGTCTTTGCTTATATTGCGCAAAATGAAGATAATGCCCGGTTCTTCGCCGTGTACTACGGCATGTACGCCATGGGGTATGTTCTCGATATTCGGGTTCTCATCGTGGTAGCCCAAAAGATCCATCCGGAATTCGTTAAGTCCTAAGTCGGTTATGGATACACCGCCTGAAACGTCTTCCAGATCGACGACTTCATCCTGCATTTGGCGCAGTTGTTTTTCACGGTATTCCAAGTCCCCTTGCTCTGCTTCGTTGATGTAATCGTCATCCCCAGTAGAGGTAAGCACCGTCGCGCGCATCTTCTGTTCGATACGGCTTTTCAACTTGATGTATTCATCCAGTTCGATGTCGGGCCAGTAGTTTACCAACTGGATAACATCATTTTTCGATCCGATTCGGTCGATACGACCGAATCGCTGCACGATACGCACAGGGTTCCAATGGATATCGTAGTTGATCAGGTAGTCGCAGTCTTGCAGGTTCTGCCCTTCAGAAATACAGTCGGTGGCTATAAGCACATCGATATCATTGCCTTGGAAGTGGGGATATACTGTGTCGCGCTCCTTCGATTCCGGTGAGAAGCAAGTAAGGATCGTATTCATGTCGTTGGGTATATTTTTGATAGTGCACTTTGGTGACGACTTGCCCGTAATAAGAGCAGCCTCCAAGCCTATTTCCTCTTTTGCATAACTCGATACATGCTCAAAGAGGTAGTTTGCTGTATCAGCGAAAGCTGTGAAAATAATCACTTTCTTGTTATTGCCATTTAAGGGGTTGGAGGCCTTTCCCTTGATGGTCTCGCAAAGGTCAATGAGTTTTGCATCATTATCGGGAGTGATGTCATCAACCATGAGCAAGAGAAGATCAAGTGTTTCAAGGTCCTTCAAAAGATCACGTTGCCAAGAGATGTAGTCAAGGTCGGCAATTTCGAACTTCGTCTTCCCGCCGACCTCAAATACCGGCATCTCAGAATCATCGTCATCAAGGTCGAAAGGAAAACCTATATCCTCGACTATTCCCGTCTTGGCAAGAGAAAATTGGTCAATGACCGCATCGACACCTGCGATATAGTCCCGGACTCTTTTTAAGGTCATCCTGAAGGAATGGACGGAGCTTTCAAGTCGCTTGAGGAGATTCATCTGCATGAGTTTGCGGATCCCCTGTTCACGACCTGCGGTTGTTAAGCCACCACCTTCGCCATCAGGATTCGAGTATTTCAGGAGCCTGCTTGGAAGCAGGTATTGCGAGGGCATGTAGACCGCAAGGGACAACTGATCGAGGGCATCGTAAATCTCTTTATAGTTGATTGCGTTTTCGAGCGTTGTGAGCTTCGCACGTTTGGAAATCGGCTTATTCCTCTTCGGAAAGGGCCCAAGAGCGTTCATGTCGTAGTGCCTCTGGATGTGCTTGCGCGAACGAGCAACGGTGACCTCATCGAGTATCTTGAAGAAGTCGAAACTTAGCATGTCAGTGAGCATGTCGGTGGTGCGCTCGGCCGAAGGGAGTTTTGACCAAGCGTTATAGGCTGCCTGGGCGGCGCGAAACACGGAATCGACGTCACCTTCGATGCTCAGCCTTCCTGCCCAGTTGTCTTTATCGCCCTCGTACGCAAGGGCAAGCTGATTTTTTAAGTCATTGAACCGGTTGTTCACAGGCGTGGCTGACAGCATGAGTACTTTGGTCTGAACACCATCGCGCACGATACGGTTGAGCAGTTTCAGATAGCGATTTTCCTTATCGTCGTTCTTGCTCGCTGTGCCCGCTCCATTTCTGAAGTTATGCGATTCGTCTATCACAACAAGGTCGTAGTTTCCCCAGTTGATACGATCGATAGGAAGACCGCAACAGGAGTCGCCGCGCTCACGTGATAAGTCGGTGTGGAAGAGAATGTCATAGCGCAGTTTGTCCGATGCTATGGGATTGTTCACGAGATTGGATCGAAAAGTCAGCCAGTTGTCTTTTAGCTTCTTAGGACACAACACTAGAACGTTACGGTTGCGCGACTCATAATATCGGATGACCGCAAGGGCGGTAAACGTCTTGCCCAAGCCGACGCTGTCTGCGAGGATGCAGCCGTTGTAGGTTTCCATCTTGTTGATGATCGATATCGCCGCATCGCGCTGAAAGTCATAGAGCTTGCCCCAGACAGCAGACTCGCGAAAACCTGTACCCTCATTGGGAAGCACGTCTTCCGAAATATCATCGAGGAACTCGTTGAATATATTGAAAAGCGCAGAATAGTAAATCAGTTCGGGCGCATTCTCGCGATACACCGTAGTAATAGACTCTATCACCTGTTCGGTGATGTCTTGGAGCGCATCGTCATTCCAGGCTTGGTCGAACATGCGCAGTAGCTCTGTTGACGCTGGCGCGCCCTGTCTCATGGTCATGAGATAGCGAGAGACAGAAGGCTTCGTGCCCAACCCGCTTGTGGTAAATTCCTCGAAAGGCATGTAGACAAAATTGTCATCAGATGACTCAACCCCCATGAAACTGTTCATGGATTGCTCGCCTTCAAATGACCTGAATTGCGCTTTGGACTTGACCCATTCGGCACACTCTCGAGCAATTGCTCGTTGGGTGAGTTCGTTTCGAAGTTTTACCTCAAACCGAGTCCCATAAAGGCTTCGCTCGCGGTTCAATCGTGGAATATAAAACTCTCGCTGTGCTTTGTCAGCTTTGCGCCCAAGGAAGGCGGGGGAAGTGTATATGAAGCGGAACCCATCAAGACCATCGAGCTGTTCTGCAAGCTCTTGGTAGGCATAGATTGAGAAGCAGGTCGAGGCGACGGATACCCTATCTCCTGATTTCAGGAGCTTAACGAGATCGTCTTTGACAATGCGGGATTTGTTGTCAAATGATTCGATGTCCATTAATGCGCCTCTCCAAGCGCATCCTGGTTTTCCAGCAACTCATCTGCGAGGAGTGAAACCAACAGCGCGCTGACGTTGGTGCATTTTTCTTCAGCTAGTTTGCCGACAGCCTGTTTCATCTCAGGAGTTACAGCGAAGATAATGCGTTCGCTCTTTTTGCCATTTAGAAGTGCCTTCTTCAGTTCGTTTTCGTTCATCGCCAAAAGCCTCCTACGGCTGAAATAATTTATATAAAGTTTAGCACTACTTTCATATCGAACTTTTGCTGTTGGCTAGATTTGCTAGAAAGAATTTTGCAATTACGATACGGACCGTTTCATTTCAGCCTTGCATGTAACCTGTTTGCTGCTGGAAAGGGGCGCGATGCTTTATCGATTTCTTTTCTGCTTGCTCCTCAACTTATAAGCCGAAAATAAATCACTGCGTTACGAAAAACCCTCTTTAAATTTATTCCCCGCATTCACTATGACGTGAGCACGTCATAGTGAATAGAACGCCGGGTCAATTTGCGTACTATATGCAAGCGCCCCCTCATCATTGACTATCTACAGAAGATTATACTTGTGAGCATATATCAGTTGACTGCACTATAGTGGAGGCGCAACGGCAATGGACAGTGATGCTGACTTCATCGAGAACATGATGGATATTATTAATCCATACATTGACGAAGATACAGGTGCTAGTGGCGATGGCGCATATGGGAGTTACGTAGAGTGGCCATCTTTAGACACGCTGGATGAAACTGTACTCGAAGAGCTGCTAGATTATTTTGAAATCGACTTACCATTCGGTAAAGACATTGGATTTACTGAGGCCGTTAGAATGGTAGCTCGGTCTGGGGTAATCGATAGTCATATTGAAGTCTTTTTCGAAAAAGCAGCCATTGTAAATGATCGAAGCTGCAGAGATGATGTCTCGAGTATCAAGCTGAGAATTCCAGAGTTACCCGAGATAAAGGAGGAGGTTGTTGGCTTCCTAAGAGAAAAAGGCGTTCCCGAAGGAACCTTCTATGAAAATGGCGGTGAGATGAATAACTACCCTGAGCGGACTAGGTGCTGGGGAGGAGCTGATGACGAGGATTATCGTCTATATAGAGAGTTCGGTCTAGAATATGAGAAATATATCGCCGAGATATCCGATATTGAGAGCAAAGTCGACAGCCTGGACGATGTGGATATTGCAAAAAAGGCACTGATTCTGTCGGCGTTCATATTGACCGAAAGTTTTGTTAAGTCAAAAATTGTTAACAAAATTCCAGATAAAGATACTAATATTTTGAATCTTCATTTCAGGCGCATAATTGACAAGCATATAAACGCTAATTTAAAGAACGCCGATGGACGAAAAGGATTATTCAAAGAGTTTTGTGAAGGTAAGTTAGGTAAAATTCCTAACGTGGGCCTAAGGAACGTGCTCGCGCACGATATCGCTATCCCCGAAATAAGAGGTGGGCAGATTGTATTTCAGATTAAAGGCAGCGACCGGGATCTCGATATTTGTGCCGTTTTCTCTGAACTCAAGGATTTCGCAAAAAAACTGGAAGATGCAATGTCGCTATAGAGCATAAGAAGAACGGTTTTTGAGCCTCCTAGGGGTGTCGACGTGGCTTCATGCGCACAAGCCCCCCCTGTTCTCCCTGGCAATTAACAAGACGGGCAATCATATAGATTGTTGAAGCAAGCCCCCTGTTGTTGTCCGGACATAATCTTTGATATTTTGAAAGGTGGAGGGGCGCTCTATAGTTGGCGCGAAGTTAAGTGCAGCTTTATTAATTCTCTCTCCAATTTATTCCTTATCAACTCGCAACAGGGGAATAAATGACTCTCAAATAGGTGAGTTCATTTTGAGTTCAAAAGCTTCGTCGTATTTCTAAAAGAAACATCTCTTTGAACCATTTATTCCCGAACTGGAGCGACTGAGGGGATTTTCTTAACAATAGAGTGGGAATAAACGGGATAGTACGCAGAATATCGGATTAGCTTTATCGTTGTCTGATTCACCGCATGAGATTTCGCATATAACGTCACATGTTAGGTGCGACAGTTGCGACAGATATCCTGGGGCATATTTGATTAAGCTGAAAATGCTAATGCATATTAAACACAGTTGCAATAAGTATCACAGCGGTCATGATGACGATGGCGATTGTTGATCTATTCATTAATCGATTTGAGCGCTCTATGCTCCTGCGTTGCAGTTCATCTAGATAATAGCTAACTCCAACGCTTGTATTTTTTGCGCACTCATCATGAGCACATATCAATTCCTCATCCGTCATTTTGCGAAGCTCTTGAATACTTGCAGACATATCTTCTCTAATCAATTGTGATTGCTATTGAGCATTATATTTCACTGCTCCAGCAGCGTCTGGGCGCTCATTGCGCGTCTTCCACCGCTGGGATTCTTAGCTTCCGAACTGCGGTACTTCTAATCTACCAAAAACAAATCGCAGTAACTCATAAGAAGGCCAGTACAATCCGATATTCGCCAGTCGGCCATCGGGAAGATCTTGCAGCAGCCGTATTGCCAGCGAGCGGTCCCGTTCGTTGGATTCAGCAAGCGTTTGCTCATCGTTATCCATATCGGCAAGAAACGCAAAGCCAAAGCGGACGGCATCGCAAAGTTCGCTTGTAGATGGCACCGGAACCGTCAGCGCACCGATGTCTTCAAGGTCGAATTCGTTCTTATCGCGAACGCGCAACCAATGTTCTGCGCCAAACGTTGATCCTTCGTGACCTGGGCTCCAAGCCATCGAACCTGCGTGCATACCATTCGTATCCACCCATATCTTGAGCACGGCAAGGCGACGAATCAGAGCAAGGTCGAGTGATTTTGAAATTGCGGGCGTATTCGCAATCCATGCCAGGTCATACATGTCACGGGCGGTGGTGGTACGGTTAAGGCGAGCGATTTTTTCGGCAATGTTCTCTTCAAGACGAACGGTTTTTATCTGGGGAAGCACGCTGCCGTATTGG